>NZ_JBYTCM010000012.1:0-173387 GCF_058790275.1 Mycobacterium sp. FW102-FHT13B02 | reverse complement strand
CTCTTGGCCACCAACACATTCTGCCGAAACGCCAGGTCAAAACACCCAGACACGCTCAATCAAAACGCAACAACCACCAGACGCGGAAAATCGTGCACTATTCACGAGTCAGGCGACCTGCAACACGGCCTTGCCGGCGACCCTGCGCCCCAGCAGGGCCTGCGCGGCCCCGGCGATGTTCTCCCACGAGTCCCGCAGTCCGATCTGCGGATCGATCTCGCAGTCGGCCAGCAGGGTCAGCAGGTAATTGAGATCGGCGTGGAACGGCGCGCGAACGGTGAACGGCTCCAACCGTTTTCGATTACCGATGCGCCGCTCCGCCTCGAAGTTGATCGTGGTGGGTTCATTGGAAGCCATCCCGATGGACTGAACCGAGCCGCCGTCTGACACGAGGCTGAAGGCCTGCGCCAACAACTTTCCGCCGACGTTGTCGAGGACCCCGAACACCGGCTCGGTCACCGCGTCGAGTCCGACCGCCACTTCGGCTGCGCCCAATTCCTGCAGACCTTCGCCGCGCGGCGCGCTGCCGACGGCGGCCACCACGTGGGCGCCGGCCCGGGCTGCCAGTTGTACGGCGAATCGACCGACGCCGCCGGACGCTCCGGTGATCAACACCCGGCGCCCGACGATCGGGCCGAGAGCGCGCAGGGCCTGCAGTGCAGTCACCCCGGCCACCGGAAGAGCCGCGGCGTCCTCGAACTCGACGAACTCGGGCAGCTCGGCCAGATTGTCGGTCGATACGACGCGCCGCTCGGCCCAGCCCGCCTCGCCGGCGAATCCGACGACCCTGGCTCCCACCTGCGGTCCGGAGCCGTCGGCCGCGGCTTGCACCACCACGCCGGCGCTGTCCCAACCCGGGACCTCGCCCGGACGGCGCATCTGGTCGATGAAGTGGAGCTCACCGAAGTTCAGCGCAATCGCGTGCACCGCGATCAGGGCCTGAGATTCGGTGGCTACCGGTTCGGCGACCTCGCCGAACCGGAGATTTGCGGGAGCGTCGGGAGCGTAGACGAGAGCGCGCATGAACGGGCCAACCCGCAACGGTTGGCCGCTATTCCCGGTAGTTCGGCACGACGATTCTCCATCCGCTCAACACCGAGTGAAACCCCGTAATTCCCAAGACAATTACGGGTTTCGTGCCTCATGGCGAGCTATGCCGCGTGGTGCGGGCCGGCGGAGTGTCCGCCGTGGTGGGGTAGGCCGGGGATCAGCATCGGCACCTCGCCGCGGTAGTTCCGGTATGCGTCGCCAAGCGACGCCATCAGATCGTGTTCTTCCAACCGGACCGCGACGAGGATGTAGCCGGTGGTGGCCAGCGAGAAGAGTAGGTGTCCCGCCGTCATCGTCGGGGCGGCCCAGAACGCCACGATGAAGCCGACCATGATCGGGTGCCGCACCACCCGATAGAACAGCGTGCTCCGGAAAGCCAAGTCGCGGTAGGGCTCTCCGCGCCAGGCCAGGTACACCTGCCGCAGCCCGAACAGATCGAAGTGGTTGATCATGAACGTCGACACGAGCACGAGCGCCCAGCCGGCCCAGAACAGGGTCAGCAGCACGTAGCGTCCGGCCGGTGCCCAGACGTGCCAGATGACCTGCGGCATGGTCCGCCATTGCCAGTACAGCAGGCCCAGCAACAGGCTCGACGCCAGGACGTAGGTGCTGCGTTCGATGGACGGCGGCACGATGCGCGTCCACATTCGCTTGAACGCCGGCCGCGCCATCACGCTGTGTTGCACCGCGAACAGGCCGAGCAGGATCAGGTTGACCACCACGGCCTCGCCGATCGATGCGTCGATGCCGTGGTCGACGGTGCGGGGCACCACCACGTTGCCCACGAAGCCGATGGCGTAGAGGAACGAGACCAGGAACACCGCGTAACACAGCGCGCCGTAGCCAAGTGTCAGATAGCGCTTCATCGTGTCCTCCGATTCTCGGAAATGTTCCGGTGCATCGTCCGCACCGGTCGACTTGCGCGCAGCGTCGGGGAAGGCCCTAGACGCGGCCTGGATGGCGAAAGCGAATGATGCGCGGCAGTCTGGCCGCAGCGATGGCGGAGGGGCCGGCAGGCCGCCGGTCCGAAGCGTCACTCCTGGCGCCGCAGCCCCTGGTCACGGCTCCAATATATAACGGAAATCCGCAGGTGGATACGGCTTTATCGGGGGAGTCGTACAGGCACAAATGCCCCTGCACGCTCGGCGTGTCAGGGGCATTTGCGACTGCTGGTGAGGGTTAGGGCGAGCCCTCGGCGATGCGGCGGACGGCGTCGATGAACACGTCGACCTCCTCGAACGTGTTGTAGAACGCGAACGAAGGCCGAACCGTCGCTTCGAGTCCCAGGCGCCGCAGGATGGGCTGGGCACAGTGATGCCCGGCCCGCACCGCGATGCCCTCGGCGTTGAGCGCCTTGCCGACCTCCAACGGTTCGTGCCCGGCCAACACGAAGGACAGCACACTGGCCTTCTCGTCAGCCGTACCTACCAGCCGCACTCCCGGAATGGCCGCCAACCGCGGGGTGGCGTACTCCAGCAGGGCGTGCTCGTAGGCCGCAATCCGTTCGATGCCAATGCGTTCCAGGTACCGGATCGCCTCGCCGAGTCCGACCGCGTCGGCGATGTTGCCGGTGCCCGCCTCGAACTTGTTGGGCGGACCCTGGAACACCGAACGCTCCAGCGTCACGTCCTCGATCATGTTGCCGCCGCCCTGCCACGGCGGGGTTTCGGCGAGCACGTCCTCGCGGCCGTACAGCACCCCGATGCCCGTCGGCCCGAAAATTTTGTGCCCGGAGAACACGAAGAAATCGGCACCGAGTTCGGCGACGTCGATCGGGATGTGCGGGACGGACTGCGCCCCGTCGATCAGCACCCGGGCCCCGTACCGGTGACCGAGTTCGACGATCGTCTTGACCGGCGTGACGGTGCCCAACGCGTTCGAAACATGCGTGGCCGCAACCAGTTTCGTCCGCGGACCCAGCAGATCCTCGAACTCGCTGAGCAGCAGGTTGCCTGCGTCGTCGACCGGAGCGAACTTGATGACCGCGCCGGTCTGCTGCGCAATCAGCTGCCACGGCACGATGTTGGCGTGGTGCTCCAGATGGGTGATGACGATCTCGTCACCCGGGCCCAGATGCTTGCCACCCCACGAGTACGCGACGAGGTTGATGGCCTCGGTCGTGCCACGGACGAAGATGATCTCCTCGGTCTTCGACGCGCCGATGAACCGTCGTACCGCCTCGCGGGCATCCTCGTACGCATCCGTGGCCCGCGCCGCCAACTCGTGCGCCGCGCGGTGGATATTCGAGTTCTCGTGGGCGTAGAAGTGCGCGAGTCGGTCGATGACCGACTGTGGCTTCTGCGTCGTGGCCGCGTTGTCGAACCAGATCAGTGGCTTGCCGTTGACCGTCTCCTTGAGGATCGGGAAATCGGCGCGGATCGCGTGGACGTCGAAGACCTCGTGGTCGTCGGGTAGCGACGGCACGGGCTCGACCGGCTCGGGAGTCGCCGGGGACTGCACGAAGTAGTAATTTCCGGCATCCTCGGACGGCGCCGGGGCTTCGGACCAGCCAAGATCGGGCACCGATGGCACCGTGCCCGGCCACGTCGGCACCGAACCGCGCTGGGGCGGGCGTAGCGACGGGGAAGGGCTGAGGGCGAGGGGAGCTGACGGCGGAGCCGACGCCAGCACTCCCGGCACCGTCGGGACCAGACCCGTCAGGGGCGAGCGAAGCGACGGGGAGAGGTCCGGCACGGCGAACGCCTCCAGCCCGCCGAACGGTGCGACCGGACTCGCCGCGTTACCGCGTGGTGCGACCGGTGCAGTGCCCGGCGGAATCCCTTCCGGCCCAGGCGAACTCGGGGGCGGAACAAACGGCTCGCGGATCGAGACGAACTCGCCCGGTGTGCCCAGGTGTGCCGGGCCGGCCGCAGTGGCGCCCGCGGACGCCGGAGCGATGATATCCGGAGCGACCCCGCGTGGTGCCGCCTGGGTGGTGACCGGCGGGCTGTCCGGACCGGGCCGGAAGCTGGCCGCGAACAGCTGGCTGGCCAGCGCGGACAGTTCGGCCTCGCTCAGTGGTTGGTCACTTGTACTCATGGAAGTGGTCCACTCCGACGTCCTCGAGGACCGCCAGCGCATCGTCGGTGAGTACTGCCAGCGACGAGTACAGCGTGACCAGATAGGACGCGATGGCCGACCGGTTGATACCGGTGAAGCGCACCGACAGCCCCGGGGCCTGTTCACCGACCAGTCCCGGCTGGAACAGGCCGAACACGCCCTGGCGCTCCTCGCCGGTGCGGACCAGGATGAACTTCGTCTTCCCGTCCACGACCGGCACCTTGTCCGATGGGATGATCGGGATGCCGCGCCAGGTGATGAACTGGGCGCCGAACAGGCTGACCACTGGTGGCGGCACGCCGCGACGAGTGGCTTCCCGGCCGAATGCCGCCACCCCGAGCGGGTTGGTCAGGAAGAACGCGGGGGTCTTCCACACCTTGGTGATCAGCGAGTCGAGGTCATCCGGGGTCGGCGTGCCGCGCAGCGTCTGGATGGTCTGCTCGGGGGTGACCTGCGACAGCAACCCGTACTCCGGGTTGTTGATCAGCTCGGACTCCTGGCGTTCCTTGATGGTCTCGATGGTCAGGCGCAGTTGCTGGGCAACCTGGTCGTGCGGGCTCGAGTACAGGTCCGACACCCGAGTGTGTACGTCGAGCAGCGTCGAGATGGAGCGCAACGTGTACTCGCGCGGGCTGGTCTCGTAGTCGACGTAGGTCTCCGGCAGCGGATCCTCGTTGCCCGAACCCTGCTCGGCTGCAATGGCGACCTGCTCGGGGTTGACCACCCGGTTGACGCGGTAGATACCGGCCTCGACGGGCACCCAGCTCAGCAGGTGCAGCAGGAATCGCGGGGTGATGGTCGACAGTTGCGGAACTGTCTTGGTGGCATTGGCAAGCTGCCTTGCGGCGAGATCGCCGAGGGCCTGCGACTCGTTCTGCGCAGACGTCATGGGGCTACCTCCGAGGGGTGGTGGTGGGGATGCGGCGGTCACGATACGGCTTCACGGGGGCCAGCACAGGGTTAGCGCGCATCGCGGTTAAAACCCCGTTTGCCGTGACGATTTCGGCCGTGGCTTTTCTGCGCGGGTGCCGTATGGTAGACGCCATGACCCACGACGGATCGCTGCGCATGCCCATGCGGCGCCGCTTCGTCGTGCCGTGTTGTTGTTGTTGATTTTCTGACGCCGGCCCCCTGCGTTCTGCCCGCCCATCTTCTGGCGGAGCACCTGAACGCGCTGTTCACAGCCTCCAGAAAGCAACACCTGCAATGTTCGCCACTCTGCCCGCCCTGACCTCCATTTCGCCGCTCGCGCGGGCCCGCACCTCCGTCGCGGTCCGCCGTACCGTGCGCCGGGACACCGAGATCACCCGGATGACCCGCTACCGCGGCGGCACGTATTCGCCGACGGTCGACACCGTCGTGTTCACCGACGGGACGACGGCGCGCACCGACCTGATCCGGCTCAACCCGAACATCGACGCGTACTCGCTGGACTTCCTCGGCGTGGCCCCGACCCGGCCCTCCCCGTACCGGCCGGCGAACTGGTCGGCAGTCCCGAACGTGGCGGCCCGCGCCTTTGAAGCCGAGGTGGACTGGATCATCCGCAACTCGTATCCCACCCTGGGCACCGCCGAGCTGAGCCGCCGGGTCCGCGCGACCGGTCACCTGTTGGGTGACGCACACCTGGCCGAGCACGAGGCCATCGCCGCGACGCAGGCCGCGATCTGGCATTTCACCAATGGCCTGCGGCTGGACAACCGCCCGCTCAACGTGCCCGTCGCGGTCACCCCGGAATCGGGCGCCGTCACTTTCGAGTTCGACGGTGCTCCCCAATTGGGCAGCTACACAGTCGAATTGACGATCGACACCGCCGTCTCGCTGGTGCTGCAGAAGTCGGTCGACGGGACGTCGTGGCGCGATGTCGCGGCGTCCGGACTCAATGTGGCCGCCGGCTACGGCCGGCACCGCCGGGGCATCGGCGTCGGGGCCACCGCCTCGGACAGCCGCCCGGGGCGTCAGCCCCGCGGGTACCGCTTCTACCGGCTCCAGGTGCTCGCCGACAGCGGGGCATTCGTCGACATCGAAGACGTGACCTTCACGCTCCACGGGTCCGGCCACTACCGCAATGCCGAACGCGTTGTCGCGCTGTACAACTACCTCGTCGCCGGTGCCGAGACGGCGCGCCGGCTGACAATGGTACCGCGGCTGGTCACCGACCGCGCGGTGGCAGGCGACGTCGTCGGTCCGTTCCGGTTCGAGGCCACCGATGCCGCGACGCTCACCGCAGCGGGCGGCACTCTCGTCGATGCGGCGGGGGAGCCGATCACCACGCCGGTGGTCCCCGGTGGCGACATCTACCTGCGTCCGGCACCGGAGGTCCGACAGGTGACCGTCACCGCGAGTGTGCCTGCGGCACACAACGGTTTCGGCGGCCGAGTCATCACCGGCGTAGCACATGACAGCCGGCTGACGCCTGTCGCGCTCGCCGTGCCGACCCCGACCGTCATCGACTTCGAGCTGACCTTCTAGCGATGATTTCGGCGTGATCGGTCACGCTCATCGCTACGAATCACGCCGAAATCGCAGTCACATCGGTGCGTTCGCGGGCTGGAACACCCCGCTGCTGTCGGCTTCCTCCTCGGCGCGGATCACGTGCACGACGGCATTGATCAGCGCCAGGTGCGTGAACGCCTGCGGGAAGTTGCCGAGGTGCCGGCCGGTACGCGGCTCGATCTCCTCGGCGTACAGATGCAGCGGGCTCGCGAACGACAGCAGTTTCTCGCACAGATGCCGGGCCCGGCTGACCTCGCCGATCTCGACCAGCGCCGACACCAGCCAGAACGAGCAGATGGTGAAAGTGCCTTCCTCGCCGGACAATCCGTCGTCGGTCTCCTCGGTACGGTAGCGCAGCACCAGGCCCTCTTCGGTGAGCTCTTCGGCGATGGCCATCACCGTCGCGCGCACCCGCGGGTCGTCCGCCGGCAGGAACCGGGTGAGAATCGCCAGCAGTAGGGAGGCGTCCAACGCGTCGTCGCCATAGCGCTGGGTGAGCACGCCGCGCTTGTCGACGCCGTGCGCCAGGACGTCGGCCTTGATCTCATCGGCGATGGCGCGCCACTGCTGCGCGTACGACTTTTCCCCTTGCAGCTCAGCAAGTTTGGAGCCACGGTCCAACGCCACCCAGCACATGATCTTGCTGGAGGTGAAGTGCTGCGGTTCGCCGCGCACCTCCCAGATGCCGCGGTCGGGTTCCTTCCAGTGTTTGATCGCTTCTTCCACTTGGTTTTTCAGCACCGGCCAGAGCATCTCGGGAATCTGCTCACGCGACTTGGCGTGCAGATACACCGAGTCGAGCATGGTGCCCCAGATGTCGTGCTGCATCTGGTTGTACGCGCCGTTGCCGATGCGGACGGGCCGTGAGTAGTCGTAGCCGGACAGGTGGTGCAGTTCCTCCTCGACCAGGCTGCGTTCACCCCCGACCCCGTACATCACCTGAAGGGGATGGCGCTCACCGTTGTTCGCACCGGACACGTCGGCTATGAACGAGAAGAAGTCGTCGGCCTCGCGGTCCAGGCCCAGGGTGTACAGGCCCCACAGCGCGAAGGTGGAGTCGCGGATCCACGAGTACCGGTAGTCCCAGTTCCGTTCGCCGTGCGGCGTTTCCGGCAGCGACGTGGTGCTGGCCGCCAGCAGGGCGCCGGTCGGGGAGTAGGTCAGGCCCTTGAGGGTCAGCGCGCTGCGTTGCAGATACGACCGCCAGGGGTGGTCCGGGAAGTCACCGATGTTGATCCATTGGCGCCAGGCCTCGCTGGTCTTCCACATCTTGTCGGCGGCCTCGTCGAAGGTCTGCGGCGCCGGGTGCTTGGACCACGACAGTGCGACGAACACCTTGTCGCCCTCGGTGAGGCGGGTCCGGGCACGGGCCTCGTGGCCCTCGAGGCCGATCCGCAGATTGGTGGTCAGACGCAGCGTGGGGTGTGCTTCGGGGTTTTTGTTGGCCCGGGCGATCGCCTCGCCGTACGCGGCGGCCGAGTACTCCCACGACGCGCTCTCGCGGTGATAGTCGAACGACGGCTCGCAGCTCATGACGAACTCGACGGTGCCGCTGACGCAGCGGACGGTGCGCAGCAGGATGTGTTCGGCGTCCCAGTCCATCGGAGTACGGCGGTGCGTGCGGGAGCGGGTCTCGATGTCATGCCACGGACCCATCACGAGGGCGTCGCGCACGATGGCCCAGCCGGTGTGCGTCTGCCACGTGGTCTCCAGGATCAGTGAGCCCGGCAGGTACCGCCGCGCCGAGGGCACCGTCACTCCGTACGGGGCCAGCCGGAAGTGGCCGGCGCTGCGGTCCAGGATCGAGCCGAACACGCTGGGGGAGTCAGGTCGCGGTACGCACATCCACTCCACCGACCCCGCCGAGGAGATCAGGCAGGTGTTCTCGCAGTCGGAGAGGAACGCGTAGTCTGCGATCGGCGGAAACGGCGTCCGCACGGCTGTCGAGATTGCACCGCCGGTCAACGAATCGTCGCCCGCGGCAGCAAGGTGAGGGACCCCGTGACCGTTCGCCAGGACGTGGCCGGAATCGCTGGACTGTCCCGACTTGTCAGTGTGTGGCAGCACCATCCGCACATCATCGACTGGATCTGCACCTGCCGTCCACCTAACGCCCCGGCGGGGTCCCGCAGATTCAACCCACCGCGATTCGAAACGGCACGCACCGTAGGCTGGAATTGATGAGCGGCATTCTGAATTGGTGGGACGGCGTTGAGCTGTGGCTGTCCGGCCTGTCGTTCGTGCTGCAGACCATCATCGTGATGCCTGTTGTGCTGGCCCTGGCATATGGCCTGGCAGTGCTACTTGACGTGGCTCTGGGCTACACCATCACCCTGCTGCACCGGGCCCGCCACATCGAGGAGGAAGCGCTGTGAACGGACTGCCGCAGTCACGGGTGACGTTGATCCTGGTGCTGCTGGTGGTGCTGGTGATCGTCACGTGGCTGCTGACTCGCTGAGCGGTAGCTGCCAGGCAACCTCTGATATTCTTCCCGCCATGCACGCAGCGTCCGGCACTACCGAGGGTCACATCCTGGCTCTCATTGCCGTGGGTAACCGCGCTGTTGCTGACGTCGCCTGTTGTCGCTGACCCGTTTCCGTCCGCGGTTACTGGGGTCGGCACCGGCTTCTGCTATGCCCACGTGCTGATTCATCACCTTGCCGTGTGACGGAGTAGTTCATCCGTAATCCCGCAAGGAAGGCCCATCAATGCACAAGATCATCAAGAGCTGGCGGCCCGCCACCGCGGTCGCTGCCGTCGCGGTCAGCACTGCCGTGCTCGCCGCCTGCGGTGGCGGAGCGAGCGACGTCGCCGGCGGTGGTGGTGCGCAGTCGGGTGCCGATACCACCCTGACCCTGGTGGCCTATGCCGTGCCGGAGCCCGGCTGGAGCAAGATCATCCCGGCGTTCGCCGCCACCCCCGAAGGCAAGGGCGTCGCTGTCACGACGTCCTACGGTGCCTCCGGCGACCAGTCGCGCAAGGTCGAGTCGGGAGCGCCCGCCGACATCGTCAACTTCTCGGTGGAACCGGACGTCACCCGTCTGGTGAAGGCCGGCAAGGTCAGCAAGGACTGGAACGCCGATGCCACCAAGGGCGTCCCGTTCGGCTCGGTGGTGTCGCTGGTGGTGCGCAAGGGCAACCCCAAGGGCATCAAGGACTGGGACGACCTGCTCAAGCCGGGCATCGAGGTCGTCACCCCGAGCCCGCTGAGCTCGGGTTCGGCCAAGTGGAACCTGCTGGCGCCGTACGCCGCGAAGAGCAACGGGGGCAAGGACGCTCAGGCCGGCCTCGACTACATCCTGCAGTTGGTCACCGAGCACATCAAGACCCGTCCGGGTTCGGGCCGCGAAGCCACCGACCTGTTCCTGCACGGCACCGGTGACGTGCTGATCAGCTACGAGAACGAGGCGATCAACGTCGAGCGTCAGGGCAAGGACGTCCAGCACATCAACCCGCCCCAGACGTTCAAGATCGAGAACCCGGTGGCGGTCGTGACCTCCGGTCCGCACCAGGACAAGGCCAATGCGCTGAAGAACTTCCTCTACACCGCGGAGGGACAGAAGGCGTGGGCGCAGGCCGGGTTCCGTCCGGTCGATCCCGCGGTGAGCGCCGAGTTTGCCAAGGACTTCCCGACCCCGGAGAAGCTGTGGACCATCGCTGATCTCGGTGGATGGAAGACGGTCGATCCGGCGTTGTTCGACAAGGAAAATGGCAGCATTACCAAGATCTACAAGCAGGCCACTGGATGACGACCACGTCCACGTTCGACGGCATCCCGGCCCGGCCCGAGACCCCCAGTAATGGCGGCTCGACCGGGCCGGAGTCCGGCGTGAAGAAGGCGTTCGGCAGCACGTCGTTGCGGGTCGGAGCGGCGAGCATCTGGCTGTCCGTGATCGTGCTCCTGCCGCTGGCCGCCATCCTGGTGCAGTCCGCCCGCGGTGGCTGGGAGTACTTCTGGACCGCCATCACATCGAACTCGGCCGTGGCGTCCTTCCGGGTGACGCTGGAGGTCTCGGCAGCTGTCGCGCTCATCAACCTGGTTTTCGGCCTGCTGGTGGCGTGGGTACTGACCCGGGACGACTTCGTGGGCAAGCGTTTGGTCGACGCGGTCATCGACCTGCCGTTCGCGCTGCCGACCATCGTGGCCAGCCTGGTGATGCTGGCGCTCTACGGCCCGGCCAGTCCGGTGCATCTGCATCTGCAGCACACCAAGTGGGGCATCGGAGTCGCGCTGCTGTTCGTGACACTGCCGTTCGTGGTGCGGTCGGTGCAGCCGGTGCTGCTCGAATTGGACCAGGAGACCGAAGAGGCGGCCGCGTCGCTGGGCGCCAACAACTTCGTGATCTTCACCAAGGTGGTGCTGCCGGCGCTGCTGCCGGCGCTGCTCTCGGGCGCCGGTCTGGCCTTTTCCCGGGCCATCGGTGAGTTCGGTTCGGTGGTGCTCATCGGCGGCGCGGTGCCCGGCGAGACCGAGGTGTCGTCGCAGTGGATCCGCACCCTGATCGAGAACGACGACCCCACCGGTGCGGCCGCGATCTCGATTGTGCTGCTGGTGATCTCGTTCGTGGTGCTGTTCGTGTTGCGGATCATCGGTTCGCGTGCGGCCAAACGTCAGGAGCTGGCCTGATGACAGCCAGCGAGGAGCCGAAGGCGGATCGCGCATGACATTGTCACCGGTGGTTCGCCACCTGGCCCGGTACCTGGCGCTGGCCTACATCACGGTGCTCGTCATCGTGCCCGTCGGCCTGATCCTGTGGCGGACGTTCCAGCCCGGCCTGGGCGAGTTCTTCGCCCAGATCACCACGCCGGCAGCCATTTCCGCGCTGCAACTGACACTGCTGGTCGTCGCCATCGTGGTGCCGCTCAACGTGCTGTTCGGGGTGCCGACCGCATTGGTGTTGGCCCGCAACCGGTTCCGCGGCAAGAGCGTGCTGCAGGCGGTGATCGATCTGCCGTTCGCGGTGTCGCCGGTCGTCGTCGGTGTTGCCTTGATCCTGCTGTGGGGATCGGCGGGTCTGCTCGGATTCGTCGAGCACAGTTGGGGCTTCAAGATCATCTTCGGGTTCCCCGGCATCGTGCTGGCCAGCATCTTCGTCACGGTGCCGTTCGTGATCCGCGAGGTCGAACCGGTGCTGCACGAGCTGGGCACGGACCAGGAAGAGGCGGCCTCCACTCTCGGTGCGCAGTGGTGGCAGACGTTCTGGCGGATCACGCTGCCGTCCATCCGCTGGGGCCTGACGTACGGCATCGTGCTGACCGTCGCCCGCACGCTGGGCGAGTACGGCGCCGTCATCATGGTGTCCTCCAACCTGCCCGGCCAATCTCAGACCCTCACCCTGCTGGTCTCCGATCGGTACAACCGCGGCGCCGAATACGGCGCGTACGCCATGTCGACAGTGCTCATGGCGGTCGCGGTGATCGTGCTGATCGTGCAGGTGATCCTCGACGCCCGGCGTGCCCGGGCGGCACAATAGCTTTCGATAGGAAGAACCGAACATGAGCGACGAGCACAAGCAGGGCAGGACGCCGGCCATCACGGTGCGCGGTGCCAACAAGCGATACGGCGACTTCGCGGCCTTGGACAACGTCGACTTCGACGTGCCCGAGGGGTCGCTGACCGCGTTGCTGGGCCCCAGCGGCTCGGGCAAGTCGACGCTGTTGCGGGCCATCGCCGGGCTCGACACCCCGGACACCGGCACCATCACCATCAAGGGCAACGACGTCACCGGCGTGCCGCCGCAGCGCCGCGGCATCGGTTTCGTCTTCCAGCACTACGCGGCGTTCAAGCACCTCACCGTCCGCGAGAACGTCGCGTTCGGGCTGAAGATCCGCAAGAAGCCCAAGGCGGAGGTCAAGGCCAAGGTCGACGATCTGCTGGAGGTGGTGGGCCTCAGCGGTTTCCAGACGCGCTACCCCAGCCAGCTCTCCGGCGGTCAGCGTCAGCGCATGGCGCTGGCGCGAGCCCTCGCGGTCGACCCCAAGGTGCTGCTGCTCGACGAGCCTTTCGGTGCTCTCGATGCCAAGGTGCGCGACGACCTCCGGGCCTGGCTGCGCCGCCTGCACGACGAGGTGCATGTGACCACGGTGCTGGTCACCCACGACCAGGCCGAAGCGCTCGACGTCGCCGACCGGATCGCGGTGCTCAACAAGGGCCGTATCGAGCAGGTCGGTTCCCCGACCGAGGTCTACGACAGCCCGAGCAATCCGTTCGTGATGTCGTTCCTCGGCGCGGTGTCGACGCTGAACGGGACACTGGTGCGTCCGCACGACATCCGCGTGGGCCGGACCCCCGACATGGCCATCTCCCAGGCCGAGGGCAATGTGGCGGCCACCGGCGTGCTCCGGGCCAAGGTCGACCGAGTTGTCGTGCTGGGCTTCGAGGTTCGCGTAGAGCTGACGACGGCAGCGGACCACACACCCTTCACCGCACAGATCACCCGTGGCGACGCCGAAGCGTTGCGCCTCATCGAGGGCGACACCGTGTACGTCCGTGCGACGCGTATCCCGCCGATCGCGGGCCAGACGCAAGAAGTCGAGGCTGTTCTCGCGCGGGCGTAATCCCGAGGGGTTTTCACCGAGACCGTGCAACCGGACAGACCTGGTTGCACGGTCGTGGTGCTTTAGCGCTGACCCGGACGCCAGAGCGCAAAAGTGCGAGTAGCGAGGACCCTGGGTACACGGTCAACGCCGCTGAATGTCAGATGTACATCGCCGGGTCGATGTAGCTCGTCGGGTCGACGGCGGGCTCGCGTTGCTTCTCCGTACGCGGACGCACGATCGCCGGGATGCCAGTCGCGATCGAGTCGGCCGGAACATCGTGGGTCACAACGGCATTCGCGCCGATGGCGGAGTCGTCGCCGACCAGGATGGGGCCGAGCACCTTCGCGCCGGCGCCCACGGTCACCCGGTTGCCGATGGTGGGGTGGCGCTTGCCCTTGTTGAGGCTACGGCCGCCCAGCGTCACGCCGTGGTAGAGCATGACGTCGTCGCCGATCTCGGTGGTCTCGCCGATCACGACGCCCATGCCGTGGTCGATGAAGAACCGCCGGCCGATGGTCGCCCCTGGGTGGATCTCGATGCCAGTGAGGAAGCGGGTCACCTGGGCCAGCACGCGCGCCGGTCCGCGCCATGCCGGCCGGGCCCACAGTCGGTGGGCCAGGCGGTGCGACCAGATGGCATGCAGGCCCGAATACACCAGGGCGTTCTCGATGTCTCCGCGCCCTGCCGGGTCGTGGCTGCGCGCGTTGTCCAGGTCCTCGCGGAGCCTAGAGAGCAGCGTCATCCTTATCTATTTCCTGTCGCTTCGCTCGCCCGGTCAGTCCCGGATGTGCTCGTACAGCGCCGTGGAGACGTACCGCTCGCCGAAGTCAGGGATGATCACCACGATGAGCTTGCCGGCGTTCTCGGGACGCTTGGCGAGCTCCAGCGCCGCCCACACGTTGGCGCCCGCCGAGATGCCACCCAGAATGCCCTCTTCGGTGCCCAGCGCTCGTGCCACCTCGATGGCGTCCGGGAACGCGACGTCGATGATCTCGTCGTACACGGAGCGGTCCAGTACCTCGGGGACGAAGTTCGCGCCGAGTCCCTGAATCTTGTGCGGTCCGGCCTGACCGCCGGTGAGGATGGGGGAGTCGACGGGCTCGACGCCGACAATCTGCACGTCCGGCTTGCGGCTCTTGAGAACGTGCCCGACGCCGGTCAGGGTGCCGCCGGTGCCGATGCCGGCGACGAAGATGTCGACCCGACCGTCCGTGTCGGCCCAGACCTCTTCGGCGGTCGTCTGCTCGTGGATCGCGGGGTTGGCCGGGTTGGCGAACTGGTCGGCGGCCACGGAGTTCGGGGTCTCGGACAGAATCTGCTTGGCCTTGGCGACCGCGCCGGCCATGCCCTCGGCGCCCGGCGTCAGCACGATCTCGGCGCCGTATGCGCGCAACATCACCCGGCGTTCCAGGGACATGGTCTCCGGCATGGTCAGGATGACCCTGTAGCCGCGGGCCGCGCCGACGAGGGCCAGGGCGATGCCGGTGTTGCCGCTGGTGGCCTCGACGATGGTGCCACCGGGCTTGAGCTCGCCGGACTTCTCCGCGGCGTCGACGATCGCCACGCCGATGCGGTCCTTCACGCTGTTGGCGGGGTTGTAGAACTCCAGCTTGGCGACGACCTCGGCACCAGCGCCCTCGGTCAACCGATTGAGCCGGACCAGCGGGGTGCGCCCGACCAATTCGGTGACATTGGCGTAGATCTTGCCCATCGACAACCTCTCGTCATACGCAAGCTCACCGCGTAGGCGGGCTCGCAAGGGACCTGCTGGTGAAATTGTGGGTGCCCCACGCGGCACCGTGGTGTCGCGCACGACCGTCACGCCGCGACTGGCACCTGCCGAATCTGCTGAATAGCAGGTGTTCCGTCAAGGGTTTCGATCATCACAAAATCTATCTGCTTGGGACAACGCGTTACCCACGGGTGGGTATTTCACACCTCGATGCGGGACCCCAGCACGACCGTGCGGTCGAGAGGCAGCTGGAAGTAGGCTGCGGCGTCGGATGTGATGTACGACGTACCGATGAAAAGCCTTGTCCGCCATGGGGCCATCGACGGCTCCTTGCCCATCACCAGATCGACCTTGGACAGGAAGTAGGTCGCGCCCGCCAGATCCAGCGGACCTTCCGTGAGGGCCGAGTCGAGCAGTGCCAGCGCGGCGGGCACGTCGGGCCGGTCCATGTATCCGTAGGTGGCGGTGACGTGGATGATGCCGTCGTCGCTGTGGCCCAGATCATCGACCGCCACTCGGCCGCTATCGGGGACCCTCGGTACCGTCGCTGTCACCAGGGACAACACCACCACGTGCTCGTGCAGCATGCGGTTGTACTTCACATTGGCGCGCATGGCCAGCGGCGCGGTTTCGATACCGCGGTTGAGGAACACCGCGGTGCCCGGCACCCGGGTCAGCGGCGGATCGCTGGTGACGATCGATTCGACGAACTGGCGCAGCGGCCCTTCGACCTCGTCGCGGGCCCGGGTGACCACCGCGCGGCCTTCCTGCCACGTGGTCATCACCGTGAACGTGATCAACCCGATCAGCAACGGCAGCCAGGCACCGTGAACGAGCTTCGTCATGTTCGCGGCCAGGAACAGCAGGTCCACGGTGAGGAGCGGAGCCCCGATCGCGATCACCGACCACAGCGGCCAGTTCCACCTGGCGCGCGCGATGTTGAGGAACAGCAGGGTGGTGATGGTGATGGTCCCGGTGACCGCCATTCCGTAGGCGTAGCCCAGCGCCGCCGAGCTGCGGAAGGCGAAGACCAGGGTCAGCACCGCGACCAACAGCATGGTGTTGATCCAGGGCACGTAGATCTGGCCCATGGTCGATGCCGACGTGTGCAGGATCCGCAGCCGCGGCAGGTAGCCCAGGTGGGCGGCCTGCGCAGCGACGGAGAACGCTCCGGTGATCACCGCCTGCGACGCGATCACAGTGGCCGCCGTGGCCAGGAGCACCATCGGAAGCCGGCCCCACTCGGGCGTCAGGAGAAAGAACGGGGCGTCGTGCACGGTCGGGTTCTGCAGCAGGAGCGCGCCCTGCCCGAAGTAGTTCAGCATGCATGCCGGGAAGACCAGCAGCAGCCAGGCGATGGTGATCGGCTTGCGACCGAAATGGCCCATGTCGGCGTACAGGGCCTCGGCGCCCGTCACCGAGAGCACGACGGCGGCCAGCGCGAAGAACGCGATGCCGAAATGGCCCGCCATGAACCCCAGCGCGTACATCGGGTTCAGCGCGCGCAGAATCTCGGGTTCTCTGGCGATCCCGGCGACACCACACGCGCCGATCACCGTGAACCACAGGATCATCACCGGGCCGAAGAACCTGCCGACGACGGCGGTCCCTTGCCGTTGGACGCTGAACAGCGCCATGATGATCACCGCGGTGATCGGCACCACCCAATCGGCCAGACCCGGGTCGATGGTTTTCGCGCCCTCGACGGCAGACAGCACCGAGATCGCCGGGGTGATCATCGAGTCACCGAAAAATAGTGCGGCGCCGAGAATTCCGAGCGCGGCGAGGGTTGTCGCGGTGCGCTTACCGAGCTTGTTCGAGGATCGTTTCACCAGCGTGATCAGCGCCATGACGCCGCCCTCGCCGTCGTTGTCGGCCCGCATCACCAAGCTGACGTACGTGATCGTGACGATCAGCATCACCGACCAGAACACGAGGGAGACGACGCCGTAGATGTTGTCTCGGCTGATCGGCACCGGATGAGGGTCATCGGGGTTGAACAGCGTCTGCATGGTGTAGATCGGGCTCGTCCCGATGTCACCGAAGACGACGCCCAGCGCGCTGACGGCAAGGCCCGCTCCCAGCCCGCTCCGACCGGTGTCGGGGTGTGTGCCCACGCGCGGTGCCTCCTTGGTCCGGATCGTTGGTCGACGGTCCGGATCGTAGGCGACGTAGACGTGGTGTGCGATCAGGTTCGAACCGCGCGGGACCGCCGGTTGCGCCGGTTGGCGCGTCGGCACATCAGTAGGACCGACGCCGGCAGCGCCATCATCGACAGCAGTTGCAGCAGGTCAGACATGAGTCGTCCCAGAGATTCGCATGAGCGAGAGTCAACCGGCGCCATTGCTGCGATGCCACGATCTATACGAAATCCATACGGCGACGGCCGCGGTCTTGCCGGAATTCGGCCGGCTTCGGGCTACGCGGCGTGCCGAGCGGCGACGATGTCGTCGAATCGGTCCAGTATGGTTTCGGCGACCAGGCGGTGCGGGCCTAGTGGCTGGGCCATGGGAATCTGTTGTGCTGCAGCGAATTCGGCGACCCGGTCGGTGATGCGGCCGTGGGCCAGGAACCAGGGTGCGATGACCAGCCGCGTCGCGCCTTGATCCAGGAGCAGCTCAGTGGCTTCGGCCAGGTTGGCTTGTGGCCCGGTCGCGAACGCCGTCGTCGCTTGCCAGTGGGTGCCGGCGGTCAGGCCGGTGGCCACGGCGCCGGTGCGGGTGTTGGCGGCGGCTGAGGACGAGCCGACGGCGGTGACCAGGACGCCGACGCTCGAGTCGAGCCGGGACACCCCGGAATGGGTGAGCCGTTGGCTGAGCACGTGGATCAGCCGGTCGTCCTCACCGAGTACGTCGGCCTGGCGTACGGCGGGATTGGCGTCGGCGATCATTGCGGGGATGTCGATGCGGGCGTGATAGGCGTCGGCCAGCAGTAGCGGCACCACCACACCGCCGGTGGGAGAGTCGGCGAGCACATCGCGTAGATTCGGCGAATTCTGTTCGCAGAACGCCACTGTGACGTCGACGTCGCGCCGCAAGGTGGCCACTGTACGGGCCACCTCGCGGGCGTTCGCCGCGGACCGCGGGTCGGCACTGCCGTGCGCGGTGAGGATCAGTTGCACCAGAAACTCAGGACGCGTGCAGACCGCATTCGGTCTTGGCCAGACCGGCCCAGCGGCCACTGCGGGGGTCGGCGCCCTCGACCGGCTTCTGGGTGCACGGTGCGCAGCCGATGGACGGATAGCCTTCGTCGACAAGGGGATTGACCAGAATGCCGTTGGCTTCGATATAGGCCTGCATCTGCTCGTCGGTCCACGCGGCGATCGGGTTGATCTTCACCAGACCGAACGCCTCGTCGAAACTGATGAGCGGAGCGTTGGCGCGGGTGGGCGCCTCGACCCGGCGGATACCGGTGACCCAGGCCGAGTAGCCCTTGAGCGCCTTGGACAGTGGCTGCACTTTGCGCAGGCTGCAGCACCGGGCGGGGTCGCTGGCGAACAGGTCCTTGCCCACCAGTGCGTCCTGCTCGGCGACGGTGTGTTCGGGGGTCACGTTCACCACGTTCACGCCGTACACGGCCTCGACGGCGTCACGGGTGCCGATGGTCTCTGCGAAGTGGTAGCCGGTGTCCAGGAACAGCACGTCGACGCCGGGGTGGACCTTGGCGGCCATTTCGACCAGCACCGCGTCCTGCATGTTGGAAGCCACGACGTACTGGCCGGAGAAATTGTCCTCGACCCAGCGCAGCAGTTCCTCGGCGCTGGCGTCGGCCAGTTCCACGGCACCGCGTTCGGCGAGCGCCTTCAGGTCATCGACGGACATGGCTGTGGTGTCTTTGGTCATCTCAACTCCGCTTCGTCGGCCCGAATGGCCCACTGGGCGAAACGCTCGCCGGCCTCGCGTTGTTTCATGAAGTTGCGGACGACACGGTCGATGTAGTCGCCGAGCTCGGTGGCCAGCACCTTGTGCTGACGCAGCTTGCGGCCGAAACCGCTGTCCAGGCCCAGGCTGCCGCCCAGATGCACCTGGAAGCCCTCTTCGGGACCGTTGCCATCGTCGATCATCTGTCCCTTGAAGCCGATGTCGGCGATCTGGATGCGCGCGCACGAGTTCGGGCAGCCGTTGAGGTTGATCGTCACCGGGACGTCGAGTTCGGCGTTCAGGTCGGCCAGGCGCGCCTCGAGTTCGGGCACCAGGGTCTGGGCGCGGACGCGGGTCTCGGCGAACGACAGCTTGCAGTACTCGATACCGGTGCAGGCCATCAGGTTCTTACGCCAGTGCGACGGCCGGGTCTGCAGGCCCAGCGCGTCCAGGCCGGCGATCAGGTCCTCGACCTTGTCATCGGGGACGTCGAGGATGATCAGCTTCTGGTACGGGGTCAGCCGGATCCGGTCCGAGCCCGCGGCCTCGGCCAGGTCGGCGACCTGGGTCAAGATGGTGCCCGAGGAGCGGCCGGCGATGGCCGCGACACCGACAGCGTTGAGGCCGTTCTTGAGCTTCTGCACGCCGACGTGATCGATGGTGTGCGGGACCTGCTCCGGGGCGGGCCCGTCGATGAGTTTGCGGCCCAGGTACTCGGTTTCGAGAACGTCCCGGAATTTTTCGACGCCCCAGTCCTTGATCAGGAACTTCAGCCGGGCCTTGGAGCGCAGGCGGCGGTAGCCGTAGTCGCGGAAGACTTTGGTGATGGCTTCCCAGACATCGGGCACCTCGGCCAGCGGCACCCAGGCGCCGAGGCGCTGGGCGAGCATCGGGTTGGTGGACAGGCCACCGCCGACCCAGATGTCCAGACCGGGTCCGTGCTCGGGGTGGTTGACGCCGATGAACGCGATGTCGTTGATCTCGTGGGCGACGTCCTGCAGACCGGAGATGGCGGTCTTGTACTTGCGGGGCAGGTTGGAGAACTCGGGGTTGCCGATGTAGCGGCGGACGATTTCGTCGACGGCCCAGCTGGGGTCGAGCACCTCGGTGAGGGACTCACCCGACAGGGGCCCACCGAGCACCACGCGCGGGCAGTCGCCGCACGCTTCGGTGGTCTGCAGGCCGACCGATTCGAGGCGACGCCAGATCTCCGGCACGTCCTCGATCCGGATCCAGTGGTACTGGATGTTTTCGCGGTCGGTGATGTCGGCGCTGTCTTGGGCGAACTCGGTCGAGATTTCGCCGATGGTCCGCAGCGCCGCGCGAGTGAGGGCGCCGCCGTCGCAGCGCACCCGCATCATGAAATACGGGGCCTCGAGCATGTCGGCGTTGTCATCGCCGGTGAAGGTGCCGTCATAGCCCTGCTCGCGCTGGGTGTACAGACCCATCCAGCGGTAGCGCCCACGCAGATCGTCCTTGCTGATGGACTCGAAACCCTGCTTGGAATGGACATCGATGATGCGTTGCCGCACGTTCAGCGCGTCGTCTTCGAGCTTGAACACCTCATTGGCATTGAGCGGCTCACGATTGCCCAGCGCCCACTGGCCTTCATCGCGGGTCTTGGCGGGTTTAGCTGTTGTCACGGGGATGGTTTCCTTCGCACAAGAGCAGGCGTCGGATCACGCGTACACCGGGGCTGTCCGGCACTGCCGATCCTGTGCCGGCTGAAAAGAATCTGGTGGTCAGAGCTACGGCATTTAGGCGGGCATCAAGGCAGACAGCAACAGCTGCATACGCGCTTGAAGTCGACATGCCGCCGCATTACCAATGCGGAACCGAGGGCGCGGTTGAGGCTGGCGGACACCCGGCCATTCTGCCACGAACAGGGCATTCGGCCTAACTGGGCCAGATTCGGAATCAGCGCGAACAAAAAACTATCCCGTCGCTTCCGCTCGCCCAGGTCTGCTGGCTGCCGGGCTGCGGACATAACGCGCCGGTCGCGCGGTGCGACACTTGTCTGATGACAGCTGCCGACACCAGCCGCACCGGGCCGTTCGGCATCTATATCCACGTACCGTTCTGCGCGACCCGCTGCGGATACTGCGATTTCAACACCTATACCGCCGGTGAGCTGGGCGGAGCCAATCCGGAGGGCTGGCTGGCCGCGCTGCGCACCGAATTGTCGATGGCCGGTGCCCAGGTGGACCTGCCGGTCGACACGGTGTTCGTCGGCGGCGGCACGCCCTCGCTGCTGGGTGGCTCCGGACTGCGCGCGGTGCTCGACGCGGTGCGGAAAAATTTCCGCCTCAATCCCGGCGCCGAGGTCACCACCGAATCCAACCCGGAGTCGACGTCGCCCCGGTTCTTCACCGAGTTGCTGGAGGCGGGCTACACCCGGGTTTCCCTGGGCATGCAGTCCACGGCGCCGCACGTGCTGGCGGCACTGGACCGGACCCATTCCGCGGGCCGCGCCCCGGCTGCGGCGCGGGAAGCCCTGGCAGCCGGGTTCGCGCACGTCAACCTCGACCTCATCTACGGCACACCGGGGGAGTCCGACGACGATCTGCGCCGATCCGCGGACGCGGCCATCGACGCCGGTGTCGACCACGTGTCGGCCTATGCGCTGATCGTGGAGGACGGCACCGCGCTCGCCCGGCGGGTGCGGCGCGGCGAGATCCTCGCGCCCGACGACGACGTGCTCGCCGCCCGCTACGAGCTGCTGGACGCGCACCTCAGCCAAGCCGGGCTGCACTGGTACGAGGTGTCGAACTGGAGCCGCCCCGGCGGCGAATGCCGGCACAACCTGGGCTACTGGGACGGCGGCCAGTGGTGGGGTGCCGGACCGGGCGCGCATGGGTTCGTCGGGGCCCGACGGTGGTGGAATGTCAAGCACCCCAACGCTTATGCCGAGGCGCTGGGCGACGGCCGGCTGCCGGTCGCGGACTTCGAGGAATTGGACGACGCCACCCGGCATGTCGAGGACGTCATGTTGCGGTTGCGGCTGCGTTCCGGTTTGCCGGTGGCGGTGCTCACCCCCGCTGAGCGGGATCGGGCGCATGAGGCGGTGGCCGACGGCCTCGTGGCGGTCACCGACGACCGTCTGGTGTTGACCGATCCCGGTCGCTTGTTGGCCGACGCCGTGGTGCGCACCGTCTTGGACTGAGCTGCTGCGAGCGCGGAAGCAAAAGCAGGCGCTGGGGCATGAATCACAGGGGCGGGCGATGTTTTTTTGGTGAGGTTAGGCTAAATTAACTTTCGTGACTGCTGAAGCTCTCGACGCGGCGTCGGTGACGCGAATTGCCTTGCCCGCCGATGTCTCCCCGGCCGATCTGATCGCGCAACTGGCAGCCGAACTACCGGAGCGCTCGGGCGCCGACTACGTCGGTTACGAGCATTCGGGCGAGTGGGTGCTGGCCATCGGAGTGCGCACCGCCATCGAACTCGATTGTGACGAGTTGCGGATCGTCGGCGCCGGCGGCGCGGTCACTCGCCAGCTGTGGGGCGGCCGGCCCGGAGAGGTTCTCGGCGACGCCGTCGATCGGCTGCTCCTGGAGACCGACCGGCTGTTCGGTTGGGTCGCTTTCGAATTCGGCGCGTACCGGTTCGGGCTGCAACAACGTCTCCCGGCGGGCACTCCGCTGGCGCGGGTCTTCAGCGCGCGGACCCAGGTGGCCGTCACCGGCGGTGAGGTGCGCGTGTCAGGCGACGGGGACGTCGCCGTCGAGACTTTGAATCGGCTGCTGCAGCAGCCGATTCCAGCAGCCGGGGCCACCCGTGCCGTCGACGTGAGGGTCGACGGCAGTGACTACCCGGCGCGGGTGGCCGCGGCGGTCGCCGAGATCGTTGCCGGCGACTACCAGAAGGTGATCCTGTCGCGCCGATTCGAGGTGCCGTTCGCGGTCGACTTCCCCGCGACATACCGCGTGGGCCGGGCGAACAACACCCCGGTACGGTCATTCCTGTTGCGGCTGGGCGGGATTCGCGCGCTGGGCTTCAGTCCGGAGCTGGTGGCCGCGGTGCGTGCCGACGGTGCCGTGATCACCGAACCGCTGGCCGGGACCCGGGCCTTCGGCCGCGGCCCGGATCACGACCGCGCGGCCCGCGAGGACTTGGAATCGAACTCGAAAGAGATTGTCGAGCATGCGATTTCGGTACGCAGTTCGCAGGAGGAGATAGCCGAGGTGGCCAAGGCCGGCACCACCGTCGTCAGCGATTTCATGACGGTACGCGAGCGCGGCAGCGTTCAGCACCTCGGTTCGACCGTATCTGGGCAGTTGTCGGAACAGATGACCCGGATGCATGCGCTGGAGGCGCTCTTCCCGGCGGTGACCGCCTCCGGAATCCCCAAGGCCGAGAGTGTCGAAGCGATCATGCGGCTCGACGAGTCACCGCGTGGCCTGTACTCCGGCGCGGTCGTGATGTTCAGCGCCGACGGCGGCATGGACGCGGCACTGACGTTGCGGTCGGCCTATGAGGCGGATGGTCACACGTGGCTGCGGGCCGGCGCCGGGATCATCGCCGAGTCGACTCCGGAACGTGAGTTCGAGGAGACGTGCGAGAAGCTGACGACGCTCGCGCCGTATCTGGTGCCTCGCAGCTGACCTAGAAGTCCAGCCCGGCGGGGGTGTCGGCGGGCGGTTCGCCACCGGCCTCGGTGAATGCGTGCAGCGCGCGGAGCATGGCCTGGCGTTCGCGGGCCGGCATGGTCTCGATGACCCGGGCGATCTCGGCGCGGCGGCGTGCGGCGACGGTGTCCACCACAGCGCGTCCCCGGCGAGTCAGTTCGACGACGATCTCGCGGCGGGAACTCGGATGGGGACGCCGGTCGATCAGGCCGGCGGTGACCAGGCGCTCGGCCATTCGGCCGATGGTCGACGGCTGTACGTCGAGTTGACCGGCCAGCGTGGTCAGATTGGTCACTCCGCGCGACGACAGGATCACCAGAACCCGGAGCTGGGGGACCGTCAACGTGTCGTCGACGACGGCAACCGAGCGGGCGGTGATATCCAGGAGCAGGCGCGATGCGGTGACGAGGGCATCGGCGATGGCGTCGGCCGACGGCTCGCCGGCGGTTCTCGACCATGCTGTCACCGTGTCACCTCCTTAGTGGGCAAGTATAAATTTGCCCGCCTGTCAATTATGAAGCCGTTACCAAACGGTGACCTGCGGGGTATGGTGCACCGGTGGACAAGCCCGGATTAGCTAGCGTCACCCGCGCCCGGCGCCGCTGGTCGGTGGCTGTGGCGGCGCTGGTGATGCCGGGCGCGGCGTTCCTCGCCGCGGGCACCGCGACCCACCCGGTCACCACGGCTGCGGAGCCGGATGTGTGCTGCGCGCAGGTGGTGCTGGCCGAGCCCACCGCTGCGCACTCGGGATCGCTGATCGTCGCCGAGGCGGCCGAGAGTTCGCGCGCCATGGCGCGCACCATCGCTTTGCCGGTGGGTATCGCGGCCGAGCGCGGCCTGCAGGTCGACACCGTCCTCGCGGAACGGGCCATCAGCGCGACGTTCCCGGAAATTCACACCATGATCGGGGTCCGCCCGGACGCGCTGCGCTGGCATCCCGACGGCCTGGCGCTGGACATCATGGTGCCCGACTACGGGTCGTCCGCAGGCACGGCGCTCGGGGACCGCATCCTGACCTACATACTGGCCAACGCGCAGCGGTTCGATCTGAACCACGTGATCTGGCGCCAGGTGATGTATTTCCCGGACGGTTCCGCGCACCGGATGCCGGATTACGGCGGCCCGGACGCCAATCACTACACCCACGTGCACATCTCGACCAATGGCGGCGGCTATCCGAGGGGTGGCGAGGCCTACGTCATGTCCGCGTCAGGGCCGACGCTCGTCGAGGGTGCACCGACACCGACCGTGACGTTCGTCAGCGCGCACTGAGCCCGGGGGCGGAGCCGTTCTCGGCGACGTCGTGGGGTGCCGGCGGTCGTCCCGCGCTGATCCGGGCACCGACGAGCGTAACGATGAAGAGCGCCAACAGCATCCAGCCCAACTCGGTGCCCAGCCCGTACTTGGCCATCAGCAATAGCGCCGCCCCGGCAGTGCAGACCAGCACACCCGCCAGGGTCGACGCGCGTCCCGTCGCCCGGACGCGGGCATCCCACCACCACAACGGGTTGTGCTCGAGCGGCGACAGCAGCAGGAACATGGCCGTCATCACCACCGCGAAGACCAGCGCCCGGATCGCGATGTTGCGCCAGAAGTAGGGGGCCGCCGGATCGTAGGCATCGAGGCCTGCCGCATGCAGGCCGAACGTCGCGATCGCGATGGCCGCAATGTGCCACAGATACAACGTCATGGCCCCGCTGTTGCCCACCACGATCAGGTACCAGACCCGGGGGCGCTGCGCCCACCGGCGGACGGCACCGGAGCAGGCGATGAACAGGCTCGGCATCCAGATGCACTGCAGGGCGAGCAACAGCGTCGGCGGGGTCACGTTGGACATGCGTTCGGCACCGGTGACCACCAGTGACACGTCGTACGGGCCGAGTTCGACAACCAGCACCTGGAGGGCGAGCGCCCCTGCGGCCACGATGAGGGCCGTGCCAGCAGCGACGAATCGGTGCGCGTAGACCGCACCGATGACCATCGGGATCAACCAGACCACAATCAGATTCGCCGCGCCGGCCGCCAACGTGTGCGTACCGATCCGGGCCCAGTCGCCGAGCGCCGCCACCGCAAGGAGGGCAGCGACCACCAGCGCGGCAGATCGTCCCGACCGCAACCGGGCCATTGCGGGGACGAATGCCAGCACGATCAGATAGGTACCGAGGAACCAGAGCAGTGCCACCGCCTCGTTGCCCAGCGCGGTCGCGGATTCGGCGCCCATGGTGAACCGCACCGCGATCAAGGCGACGGTCCAGGCCCCGAGGTACCAGAGCGCCGGCCGGCACAACCGTTGCGCGCGGGTGAAAAGCCACGTGCCCCATGGTGTCCCGTCTCGCCAACTGTGCACGCCGGCGGCGGCTCCGGCAAAGAAGAACAACGGCATCACCTGAAGTACCCAGGTGGCCGGTTCCAGGCTGGGAAGCGCACCCAAGGTGTTGCCGATCTGGACACCATCAGCGGTGATCGTGGCGAGCAGCAGCGCGCAGTGGCCGAACATCACCACCAGCAATGCACCGAGCCGTGCCACATCGATGCTGCGGTCGCGGTCGGGCGCGGTGCGGTCGATCACGGTCCGGAAGTCGGGCAGGAGTCTCGCCATGAGCTGATGATGCCCGAGCGCCGGGCGGCGCGGATGAGTGTGACTACTCAGAGCCCGCGCGGATCACCGCGGCGTCGGCGGCAACGTCGTGCCGGCCGACGAACCGGCGAATGCGGGCCACCGCGAACACGATGCAGAGCACCACGAGGGTTGGGCCGGTCGCGACGATGACGAACTGTGAGAAATCCACCGGGTAGTTGAAGATCATGTACAGGGCGAACACGGGATAGAAGCCGCAGAGCAGCCCGAGCCCGAGGCACAGCTGCGTGTGCAGCCGGTGCCAGTCCTGGAGGCTCTGCTCGGTCCAGCCGCGGTCGGGCAGGGCCGCCTCGGCGAGCGCGGGGGAGATGACGCCGGCGACCTTCTTCGAATTCGGCTTGCGCAGCAGCCCGCTGATGGCGAATGACCAGACCAGTAGGGACATCGGGACGAGCTCGAGCGCTTGGACAATGCGCGGGTTCTTGGTGGTGAGCGCGATGGTGAGCGAGCACGCGGCGCCGACGATCACCACGACGTTCGCGGGCTCGACCTGCCGCTTGCGCACCATGGTCAGCGCGCCCTGTAGAGCCGCGGTGATGATCGCTCCGACCAGCGCCAGGTACGGCTCGAAGTCGAACATGCGCAGCACGTAGTACGCGACCAGCGGGGGCACGGTATTGATCGCCGTGTTGACGATGTACTCGCGCAGGGTCTTCGGGGTATCGGACATTGAGGACAGGCTCCTTGTGTTTTGCGTCTGCTCGCGAGGGATGTGCTGGTCAGGTCATGGCGGCGGCAATACCGCGTGTGATGGCTTTCTTGTCGACCTTGCCGACCGCGGTCACCGGCAGTGACGGCTGCGCGATGAGGGTGTCAGGGCGGCTGTGCACCGCGACCCCCCGGCCGTCGAGGTAGGCGTTGAGATCGCTGAGGCTGACCGCTGGTCCGCCGAAAACGACCACGGCACAGATTTTTTCGCCAAGATACGGGTCGGCTAGCGGGACCGCGGCCGCAGCCCGGATCGCCGGGTGCGTGAGCAAGTGCTCCTCGAGGTCGAGCGCCGAGATGGTCTCGCCGCCACGGTGGATGACGTCCTTGATGCGTCCGGTGACCTCGAGATAGCCGTCGGCCCGGCGCCGCACCCGATCCCCACTACGGTAGAAGCCATCGGGGCTGAATGACCGTTCGTTGTCGGACGGCGCCCGGTAGTAACCGTTGAGGGTGTACGGCCCGCGCACCAGGAGCTCGCCTTCGCCGCCCGGTGGCACGTCGGCACCGTCGTCGTCGACGACGCGCAGCTCATCGTCGGGGCACAGCGGTGCCCCTTGCGTGTGGTCGAGCAGTTCCGGGTCGTCGCTGGGGCGGGTGTAGTTGACGAGTCCCTCGGCCATGCCGAAAACCTGTTGCAGGCCGGGGGTCAGCGCGGTGCGGGCGGCCGCCGCGTCGGGTGCGGACAGCTTGGCGCCGCCGACCTGGAGCAGTCGCAACGTGGTGGGGCGCTGCGGTTCCCAATCGCAGGCCTGCGTCCAGAGGCGGGCCAGCGCCGGCACCAATGCGCAGACGGTGACGCCGTGCCGGGCGATCGTCGCGAACGCGGACTCGGGGCTGGGATCGGTGGTGAACACGGTGGCCGCGCCGACGGACAGCGCGCCGAGCATTCCCGGGCAGGACAGCGGGAAGTTGTGTGCCGCCGGCAGCACCGTCAGATACACATCCGCGCTGGTCATTTCGCAGAGCTCGGCGCTGGCGGTGGCGTTGTAGTAGTAGTCGTCGTGGGTGCGGGGGATGAGCTTCGGCGCGCCCGTCGTGCCGCCCGACACCAGCAGCAGCGCGGGTTCGGCAGTGTCGACTGTCGGCGCCGGTACCGGAGCCCTTCCGAAAAGCGAAGTCCAACTGATGAACTCGTCGGCCTCGCCGTCGACGATCACGTGCCGGAGGTTCGGGTGCTCGGCGACCAGCTCACGCGCCATGTCGCGGTAGTCGAAACCACCGAACCGGTCGGCGATGACGAGGGCGACGGCGCCGCTGACCGCCGCGAAATGGCCGAGTTCGGCGCGGCGGTGGGCGGGCAGGCACATGACGGGTACGGCGCCGATGCGCAGTAGCCCGAACAGGGCGATGGGGAAGTTGGCGGTGTTGGGCAATTGCAGCAGCACCGGGTCGCCGACTCCGAGCCCCAGCGCGGCGAATCCGGCGGCCGCCGCTGAAGCCAGCTGATCGAGTTGGGCAAACGTATAGGACGCAGACGGATCGATGACGGCGACGCGGTCCGGCCACTGCTGTGCACCGTCGGTAAGCAGTCTGTCCAGTGGATAGCCAGCCCAGTAGCCCGCTCGCCGGTAACGCTCGGCGCGGTCGTCCGGAAACGGGATGAAACCGTCCAGCAAATGCTGGGTGGCCTCGGTGGAGGCAGTGGTGCGCGTCACGGCGAGTCCCTCGGGGTAGGCATGGAGGCAGCGGCAATATAGGGTAGCCTAATCAAAATTAGGACAGCCTGTCTTTAGGTATTTGGGAGGATTTTGTGGGCGTCGTAGCAGTGAATTCGGAGGCCATCCGCGAGGAAGTTGCCGAACTGCTCGCTGTCCGTGCCGACTCCCTGGATCCAGGCGCCGACTTGATCGGTCAGGGGCTGGACTCGATCCGCATGATGTCGTTGGCCGGGCGCTGGCGAAAGCAGGGCATCGACATCGACTTCGCGGCCCTGGCCGCCGAGCCGACCATTACGGCCTGGTCCGCACTACTGTCTGCGGCGGGGGGTCTGCAGCGCACGGATTCGGTGGTAGCGCAAGCTGATTCAGCGTGGGGTGCCGACCATGACCAGCCGTTCGGCCTGGCCCCGATGCAGCACGCCATGTGGATCGGCCGGGAAGACGACCAGCAACTGGGCGGCGTCGCCGGACACCTCTATGTCGAGTTCGACGGCCGCGGGGTCGACGCGCAGCGATTGACCGCTGCGGCAACGGCATTGGCGGCACGGCATCCCATGCTGCGGGTCGAGTTCCTGCCTGACGGCACCCAGCGCATCGCCGCGCTCGACGGCGACTTCCCGGTGACCGTCACCGACCTGCGGCACCTGCCTGCCGACCAGATCGCAGCGCAACTGGCGCAGACGCAACGCCGTAAGGCACACCAGCAATTGGCCGGCCAGGTTTTTGAACTGAGCCTGACTCTGCTTCCGGACGGAGCCACCCGTCTGCACGTCGACCTGGATATGCAGGCTGCCGACGCCATGAGTTATCGCACCCTCATGGCCGATCTCGCGGCGCTGTACCGCGGTGTCGAACTGGCTCCGCTGGCCTACACGTACCGCGAATACCGCTTGGCCGTGGCGCAGTCAGCGGCGCAGCCCGACCCCAAGGCGGAAGCCGATCGGCGGTGGTGGGGCGACCGGCTCCCCGAGCTGCCTGATCCGCCGCGCCTGCCACTGGTACCGACCGCCGAGCAGAACGACCCGCGGCATACCACCCGGCGCTGGCACTGGCTGGCCCCCGAGGTGCGCGACGCGCTGTACGCCGCTGCACGCCGGCGCGGCATCACCCCGGCGATGGCCCTGGCCGCGTCGTTCTCCGACGCCCTGGCCTGCTGGTCGGCCGGCCAGCGCTTCCTGTTGAACGTGCCATTGTTCGGGCGCGAACAACGCCACGCCGACGTCGACCGTCTGGTGGGGGACTTCACGTCGTCGCTGCTGCTCGACGTCGACTTGACCGACGCGGCCACCGCAACCCAGCGGTCCGCCGTGCTGCAGGGGGCATTCCGCAGTGCCGCAGCACATTCCGGGTACTCCGGGCTGGAGGTCCTCCGGGACCTCAGCCGACACCGCGGGACGCAGGTGCTGGCGCCCGTGGTGTTCACCAGTGCCCTCGGCCTCGGCGAGTTGTTCGGTGCGGCAGTGATCGAGACCTTCGGCGCCCCGGTGTGGATCAACTCCCAGGGCCCGCAAGTGATGCTGGACGCCCAGGTGACCGAATTCAACGGCGGTGTCCTGGTCAACTGGGATGTGCGCGAGGACGCGTTCCCGCAGGGCGTCATCGACGCGATGTTCGCGCGGCACATCGCCGAGCTGGAGCGGCTGGCCACCGATGACACCGCGTGGGAGGCGCCCACCCCGGAACCGCTGTCGGCAACGCAGCGCGCGGTCCGAGACGCGGCCAACAGTCGTACCGCGGCACCCAGTGGCGCGGCGCTGCACAGCGGCTTCTTCTCCTCGGCTGCCGCCCGGCCGGCCGCCACGGCGATGATCAGCGAATCCCGCCAGTGGACGTATGCCGAACTGGCCGAGGAAGTTTCGGCCGTGGCCTGCGCGCTGCAGATCGCCGGCATCACCCCCGGAGACACCATTGCGGTGCTCGGGCCCAAGGGCGCCGAGCAGATCATCGCCCTGCTCGCCATCCTCGCTGCGGGCGGCGTCTACCTGCCCATCGGGGTCGACCAGCCAGCCGACCGTACCGAGAAGATCCTTGCCACCGGCGGCGTCCGAATGGCGCTGTACTGCAGCGGGGGCGAGCGCAGCGACGGGAAGACGGATGATCTGGCGCCGTTGTGGAAGCCGTCGCTCACCGTGACCGAGGCCCTGCGCATCGGGCGTCGCGCAAAGGGGCCGTTCGTGCCCGCGGCCACCGATCCGCACGACCTGGCCTATGTGCTGTTCACCTCCGGCTCCACCGGTGAGCCCAAGGGCGTCGAGGTCACCCACGACGCGGCCATGAACACTGTCGAATTCCTCTACGGGCACTTCGACATCGGACCCGCCGACCGCTGCCTGGCGCTCGCGACCCTGGAATGCGACCTGTCGGTGCTCGACATGTTCGCCACCCTGGCCACCGGCGGCAGCATCGTCGTGGTCGACGAGCCGTACCGCCGCGATCCCGACCGCTGGGCCGCCCTCATCGCCGAGCACGGCGTGACGGTGCTCAACCTCCTGCCGGGCTGGCTGGAGATGCTCGTTGAGGTGGGTGCCGGGCGTCTGGACACCGTGCGGGTGGTGCTCACCGGCGGCGACTGGGTCCGGACCGCCATGGTCCGGCACCTGCAGGCGCAGGCTCCCGGGGTTCGCGTAGCCGGACTCGGTGGCGCTACCGAAACCGCCATCCACGCAACCATTTTCGAGGCCGATGAGCTGCCGGACGCCTGGTCGGCGGTGCCCTATGGCGTGCCGTTCACCAACAACGCCTGCCGAGTGGTCAACGAGGCCGGCCAGGACTGCCCCGACTGGGTGGCCGGCGAACTGTGGTTCACCGGCCGGGGCATCGCCGCGGGTTACCGGGGCCGGCCGGACCTGACCACCGACCGCTTCGTGCGCTACGCGGGCCGAACCTGGTACCGCTCAGGAGATCTGGCGCGCTATCGGCCGGACGGGATGCTCGAGTTCGTCGGGCGTGCCGATCACCGCGTGAAGATCAGCGGGTACCGCATCGAGCTCGGTGACGTCGAAGCCGCGCTGCAGCGCGTGCCCGGGGTACGGGCCGCGGTGGCCGGTGTGGTTTCCGGGCACGATCGCGGCCACGACGTACTGGCAGCGTTGGTGTCGGTCGAAGACCCGGACCTCACCGTGGAGCGGATCGGCACGGCTGTGGCCGAACTCGTCCCGCCGCACATGATTCCGCGGCAGATGCAGGTGGTTACGGCGATTCCGTTCACCGTCGGCGGCAAGACCGACCGTCGGGCCGCGGCCGGTCAACTTGCGGCACTGGTTCAGGCAGCTGAAGGCGCCGGACGGGCGCTCCCGGAAACCACTCTCGAGCGGGCGCTGGCAGCGATCGTCTCGGACGTCTTGACGGGTGCCGGTGACATCGGCGTTCACGACGACTTCTTCGAGCTCGGTGGTGACTCGGTGCTGGCGACCGCCACCGTGGCGCGCATCCGGAAGTGGCTGGACACCCCGACCGTCGGCGTACCGGACATCTTCGCCGCCCGCACCGTGCGGGCGCTGGCCCAGCGGCTCATCGGCCGCGAGAACGGCAGCGGACGGCTGGAATTGGTAGCCGAGCTCTACCTGGAGATTGCAGAGATGAACCACGACGACGTGCTGTCCGCGCTGGATCCGGCGGCCGTCTCATGACCGAGATCAACACCGCCATCGCGACCGAGATGACAGGGGCCTTCGCGCCGTGGATCAAGCGCTACCCGGGCTCCGCAGACAACGGGGCGGTCGTCGTCTTCCCACATGCCGGCGGTGCCGCCGTGGCCTACCGGGACCTCGCCACCACGCTGTCGGGTAAGGGGGTCGACACCTACGTCGTGCAGTACCCGCGCCGTGCCGATCGGTTGGCGCATCCGGCGCACCCGACGGTCGAGCAGCTGGCCGTCGACCTCTTCGCCGCGGGTGACTGGGCGGGCGCGGGCCCGCTCCGCCTCGTCGGGCACTGCATGGGTGCGGTGGTGGCGTTCGAGTTCGCGCGGGTCGCCGAACAGCACGGCGCTGCGGTGCACAGCCTGTGGGCGTCAGCCGGCCAAGCGCCGTGCGACGTCGTCGACGCACCGCCGCTGCCGACCGGTCCTCGCGAAATGCTGGCTGAGATGGTCGATCTCGGTGGCACCGACCCCCGCTTGCTGGCCGACCCGGATTTCGTGGAACTGCTGCTGATGGCGGTGGGCGCCGACTACGCAGCCCTCAACCGATACCTGGGCGGTGGCCGCATCGCCGCCGACATCCACGCCCTCGGTGGACGCGACGACCACCGCATCGACCAGGACATGCTGCGGCGCTGGGAGAACCACACGTCGGGCGCCTTCACCCTGACCGAGTTCGACGGCGGCCACTTCTACCTCAACGACCACCTGGACGCGCTCGCGGACGTGATCAGTGCGCGCTGACTCGATGGGTGCCGAAGATCCAGTGGTCATCGTCGGAATGGCGGTTGAAGCCCCCGGAGGCGTAGACGACGCCGAAAGCTATTGGCAACTGCTGTCTTCCGGGCGGGAGGCGCTGGGCACATTCCCGGAAGACCGCGGCTGGCCGGTGCGTGACCTGCTCGCCGGCTCGCGCCGCGACGGGTTCAAACGCATCCACAACCGCGGCGGATTCCTGTCCGGCGCAGCGCTGTTCGACCCCTCGTTCTTCGGCATCTCGCCGCGCGAGGCCGTGGCGATGGACCCACAGCAGCGGGTCGCGCTACGGGTGACGTGGCGGGCGCTGGAGGACGCGGGGATCAACCCGGACGATCTGGCCGGCCACGACGTGGGGTGTTACATCGGCGCCTCCGGCACCGGGTATGGCCCCGACCTCGCCGAATATTCCGACCTGAGCGGACATCTGATCACCGGGACGTCATTGGGCGTCATCTCCGGGCGCATCGGCTACCTACTAGGGCTCGATGGGCCCGCGCTCACCATCGACACGTCGTGTTCGTCGGCGTTGACGGCATTCCACACCGCAGTGCAGGCCCTGCGGACGGGTGACTGCGGCATGGCCCTGGCCGGCGGGGTGTGTGTGATGGGGTCGCCGGGCTACTTCGTCGAATTCGCGAAGCAGCACGCCCTCTCGGACGACGGGTACTGCCGCCCCTACAGCGCGCAGGCCAGTGGCACCGTGTGGGCCGAAGGTGCCGGAATGTTCGTCCTCGAACGAAAGTCGTCGGCGCAGCGCAACGGACACCGCGTGCAGGCGGAGGTACGGGCCAGTTGCCTCAACCAGGACGGACGCAGCACCGGGCTGACCGCGCCCAGCGGGTCCGCCCAGGCGCGGCTGTTCGGCCGCGCGCTCGAGCTCTCCGGCGCCCGGCCCGACCAGATCGGGATGATCGAAGGGCACGGCACCGGCACCAAACTCGGCGACCGGACCGAGCTGAACTCGCTGGCCCAGACGTACGGTGCCACCGCACCCGGGCAGGGTGCGGTCCTCGGCTCGGTGAAGTCCAACGTCGGACACAGCCAGGCCGCCGCCGGCGCGCTCGGCCTGGCCAAGGTTTTGGTTGCGGCCGCGCACGCCACCATCCCGGCCAGCCTGCACACCGCGCGGGCGAGTGCTGAAATCGACTGGAGTGCGCAGGGACTGACACTCGCCACCGACCACACGCCGTGGCCGGCGCGCAGCGGCGAGCGTCTCGCCGCGGTCTCGGCCTTCGGGATGAGCGGCACCAACGCACACGTCATCGTCGCGATGCCCGAGGAGGACGTGGCGTGATGAGCCTGTCGCACTTTCCCGACGGCCGCGTACCCGTCCTGCTCAGCGCCCATAGCCAGGAATTGCTGGCGGCCGAGGCGACCGGTGTCGCCGACTACCTGGATCGGATCGGCGCCGTAGGCATCGGCGCGGTGGCGGCGACGCTGTTGCGGCTGCGCCGTCGTCGCCGGTTCCGGGCCGTGGTCCGCGCCCATGACGCCACCGAATTGGCAGCCGCACTGCGGGCGCTGGCAGCGGGGGAGGAGCACCCGCTGGTGGCGGCTTCCTCGCGGACCGCGGCTCCCCGGACGGCGTTCGTGTTCCCGGGCAACGGCGGCCAGTGGCCGTCGATGGGTACCGACGCATATCGGCAGCTTCCGGTGTACCGGGCCGCGGCCGACCGCTGCGCCGAGATGTTCGACGCCGCGGGGATCGACTCACCGCTGAGCTTCCTGGTCGATCCCGTCGACCGGGAGTGGACCCAAATCCACAGCCAGAGCGCGCAGTTCACGCATGCCGTCGGGCTGACCTCGGTCTGGCAGGCACTGGGCATCGCGCCCGATGTCACGCTGGGCCACAGCCTCGGTGAAATCGCCGCGGCATACGTCGCCGGTGCCATGACGCTGGGCGAGGCGGTCGCCGTGGTCATCGCTCGGGCCGGGGCATTGGACGGCCTGGCCGGCGACTTCGGCGCCGCGAGCCTGGGCGTGAGTATCGACGAAGCGCAGCAAGCGGTTTCGGACGCCGCCGGCTGGATGGAATTGTCGGTGGTCAACTCGGCAGCCTCGGTCGTGGTGTCCGGCGACCGGAGCTCCGTCGCAGAACTGGTGTCGGACATGCAGTCCCGCGGCCGCTTCGCGCGCGTCATCGCCATGAGCTTCCCCGCCCACACCAGTGCGCTGGACCCGCTGCGGACTCAACTGCTGGCCAGCCTGGCGACCCGGGCGCCGGAGGCCGAGTTCCGTTCGGGGACAGTACCGTTCATCGGATCGGTGACCGGGCAGGCTGTCGATGCGGGTACCGAGTTCGGTGACTATTGGTACCGCAACCTGCGGAACACCGTGCGGTTCGACCGGGCCGCCGTGACGACGCGGGACAGCGGCGTCGAGGCATTCATCGAGATGTCGGCGCATCCCGCGTTGCTGCACGCGCTCGCCGACACCGCTGCGAGCGGTGCGAGCGATCGGGCCGGCGCACCGCTGATCGTCGGCTCGGGACGCCGCGACGAGGCGCTGGCCGACGTGCTCTCCGACAACATCGCCACGGTGGCAGTGGCCGACCCGACCTACGACTGGGCCGGGCACGTCGAGCCGAATCAACCCATGTTGCGGCGATTTCCACCCGCGCCGATGGCGGCGATACACCTCTGGGCCGCCCCGGAACCACTGCCGCCGGTGACTGCTCTCACGGTCGGTGCCGAACACTGGCAGCCGCAGCCGGAAGAGACCGTACCTCTGATCATCCGGCGCGCCGCGGTGCTGGAGCTCGCGGGACCGCGTGCTGAGCTCGGCGACCGCCTCCGCGACGGGGTGCGGGCCAATCTCGGCACGCTCTTGGTGGAGCCGGCCGACGCTGATCTGCTGATCGTCGTCGCACCGATGCTCGACCACCCCGATACCGAGGCGGCGATCAGGGACCTGGCCGAACTGATCCGCGGTGGGCTGTGCGGCTACCCGAATGCCATGGGGCCGCAGTGCAACGATGTGTGGCTGGTGACCGTCGGGGGCGAGCACGTGCGCGACGACGAGCCGGTGGCGCTGCCGGCCCAGGCGGCGCTGGCCGCCATGCACCGCAGTATCGGTTTCGACCATCCGGATCAGTCTTTCCGCCACCTCGACCTGGCGTCCTGGGAACTCGACGCCCCGTCGGCGACCGTCGTCATCGACACCATGCTGGGTACGGGAACCGAAGTGGCGCTGCGTGATTCACGGCAGTACCGACGCGGTCTCCAGGCCCTGCCGGACGCTGAAGCGCCGGCGCCCGGGCTCCTCGACAACGTGGTGGTCACCGGCGGCAACGGCGCCGTCGGGCTGCATTTCGCGCGGACCCTCGCCGCCGCGGGCGCCCGGCGCATCGTACTGGTGAGCCGCAGCGGTACCGATGCGCGGCAATTGGCCGAGTTCGCGCAGGGCACAGAGGTGGTGTCGGTGCGATGCGACGTCACGTCGTCCGAACAGATTTCTGCCGCGGCGGCCACCCATGCCGGTGACGGTGCGACGCTCGTGGTCCATGCCGCCGGTGCGGCGGTGTTCGACTCGACGGTCGGCGCTGACGAATTCATCGACACCGCGGCCGCCAAGGTGGCCGGGCTGGCCCGGCTGGCCGAGCACTGGCCGCTGCGATCCGATGCCCGAATCCTGGTGTGCTCATCGGTGTCCGGACTGTGGGGCGGGCTCGGCCATGTCGCCTATGCGGCCGTGAACCGCATGCAGGATGTGATGGCCGGGCAGTTCCGTGCCGAGGGGATCGACTGTGTGGCCGTGCGGTGGGGGCTGTGGCCGGGTGGCGGCATCGTCGGTACCGAGGAGGTGGCGCGGATCGAGCGCGCCGGGCTGCGTGAAATGGACCCGGCCGTCGCCATCGAGGCGGCCCTGGGCACCCGCGCGCCCGCCCCGCTGATCTTCAGCGCCGATGCCGAGCGGTTGGCGACGCTGCTCGGCGCGGCTCCGGTGGACGCGGAATCGCCGGTACCACAGCAGGTTCCGGTCTCCGTGGAAGACGGCGCCGACGCCGAAGACGTCGTCCGTCATGAACTGTCGGTGGTGCTCAAACTGGGCGACCCCGCCGGCATAGACCTGACCGCGGCCCTGTTCGACCTGGGCCTGGATTCGCTGCTGGCACTGGACCTGCGCAAGCGACTGCGCCGGGGCACCGGCCGGTCCGTGCCGCTGGCCGGACTGCTCAGCGGCATCACCGGTATCGAACTGGTGGATTTGCTAACCGATAGATCAGAAAAGGTGGAGAGCTAGCGTGACCGAGACCGACATCCGGGAGCTGCGCACGCGAGGGGCGAACGGGGCGGATGACGCGCGCCTGGAGCTGTTGCGGCGCAAGCTTGCCGAGCGCGGCCTGCAGCCTCAGAACCAGGCGCACGACGGCGTCGCCGCCGGGCCGGTGCTATCCGACGGCCAGCGCCGGATGTGGTTCGTGCAGACCGCCGAACCCTCGGGTGCACTGCTCAATGTCTGTGTGTCCTTTGCCATCACCGGCGACCTGGACCACCAGCGGCTGCAGGATGCGGTGACTGCCGTTGCCGCGCGTCATCCGGTGCTGCGCACCACTTACCGGGCAGATGCCACCGGCGAGCCCGGCCTGACGGTGCATGACCAGCTGGCTCCCGGCTGGAGCACCCATGATCTGAGCGCGCTCTTCGACACGTCGCGCACCCTGCGGCTCGAGGTACTGGCGCAGCGGGAATTCGGTACGCCGTTCCAGCTCGACACGGAATCACCATTGCGGATCAGCTTGATTCGCACCGCGGCGCACGAGCACGTCATGCTGCTCACCGCCCACCACATTGCCTGGGACGACGCCTCCTGGCAGGTGTTCTTCAGAGACCTCACGCGGGCCTACGAGGGAGAATTGGCCGGCGAAGAGCTGGCCGAGGTGATTCCGGGCTCGGTGCCCGCCGATGATCACACCGAGGCGCTGGAGTACTGGCGGTCCGTGCTGGCCGATCTGCCTGAGCCGCTGGAACTTCCGGGCCCGCACGGTTCTGTGGCGCCCACCGGTCATCGCTCACAGCGCGTCACCCGGCGTCTCGATGCAGACACCGTGGCCCGGGTCTCCGAGCTGGCCCGCCAGACCGGTGCCACGCCGTACACCGTGCTGCTGGCGGCCTTCGGCACTCTGTTGCACCGCTACACCCACGCCGATGATCTCCTCGTCGCGACCCCGGTCCTCAACCGCAGCGGCGGCACCGAGGACGCGCTGGGCTACTACGGCAACACGGTGGCGCTGCGGTTGCGGCCCGAGTCGCGCAAGAATTTCCGCGATTTCGTCACGCAGGCCAGGGACACCACCCATGGTGCGTTCGCACATCAGCAGATCAACCTGGACCGGGTGGTGCGCGAACTCAACCCGGACCGCCGTCACGGCGTCGAGCGGCTGGCACGGGTCTCGTTCGGCGCCCGCGAAGCTGACAGCCGAGGCTTCTGCCCGCCCGGCATCACCTGCCGCCGGGCCGAGTACCGCGGCCAGCAGACGCAGCTGCCGCTGGGCTTCATGGTCGAATTCGACGACGATGGAGCGCTGGTCGAGGCCGAGTATCTGACCGAAATCCTCGACGCCACACTGGCCGACCAACTGCTACGGCACTACGTGGTGCTGCTGGAGTCCGCGCTGGGCGACCCCGGCCGAGCACTGTCCGAGCTGGACCTGATGGATGACCGCGACGCCAGCTGGCTGCGCCAAATGGCCACGGGCGAACAGTTCAACACGCCGGACACGACGCTGGCCGCGCTGATCGAGGCCCAGGCCGAGCGCACCCCGGACTCGGTCGCCGTGGCCTACGAGGGCCGCTACTACACCTACCGCGAACTCAACGCCGAGGCGAACAGGTTGGCGCACCGGCTGATCGGCCAGGGCATCGGCACCGAGGACCGGGTCGCCGTGCTGCTCGACAGGTCGCCCGAACTGGTGATCACCGCGCTGGCCATCGTGAAGGCCGGCGGCGTGTACCTGCCGGTCGACCCGACCTACCCCGAGGACCGCCTGGCCTTCATCCTGGGCGACTGCGACCCGAAACTTGTCATCCGCGAACCGGTCACCGACCTCGCGGGTCAGCGGGACGACAACCCCACCGACGCCGATCGCGTGCGGCCGCTCACCGCGGGCAACACCGCCTACCTGATCTACACCTCGGGCTCGACCGGTCTGCCAAAGGGTGTTCCGGTGCCCCACCGTCCGGTCGCCGAGTACTTCGTGTGGTTCGTCGACGAGTACCAGATCGACGCCGACGAGCGACTGCTACAGGTGGCCTCGCCCAGCTTCGATGTGTCCATCGCCGAGGTGTTCGGCATGCTGGCCTGCGGTGCGCGCCTGGTCATTCCACGCCCGGGCGGCCTCAACGACATCGGATACCTGACCGAGCTGCTGCGCACCGAGGGCATCACGTCCATGCACTTCGTGCCCTCGCTGCTGGGCCTGTTCCTGTCGCTGCCGGGCGTCAACGAATGGCGCAGCCTCAAGCGCGTGCCGATCGGTGGCGAAGCGCTGCCGGGCGAGGTCGCCGACAAGTTCCACGCCACCTTCGACGCGCTGCTGCACAACTTCTACGGGCCGACCGAGACGGTCATCAACGCCAGCCGGTACCGCGTCGAGGGCAAGCAGGGCACGCGCATCGTGCCGATCGGCAAGCCGAAGATCAACACGCAGATGCATCTGCTCGACGATGCGTTGCGTCCGGTGCCGGTCGGCGTCATCGGCGAGATCTACATCGGTGGCACCCATGTCGCGCACGGCTACCACGAGCGTCCCGGCCTGACCGCCGAGCGCTTCGTCGCCGATCCGTTCACCGTGGGCGGCCGGCTCTACCGCTCCGGCGACCTGGCCCGGCTCAATGCCGAAGGTGATATCGAGTTCGTCGGTCGCGCCGACGAGCAGGTCAAGATTCGTGGCTTCCGCATCGAACTCGGCGAGATCGCCGCCGCCATCGCGGTGGACCCGAGCGTCGGCCAGGCCGTCGTCGTGGCCAGCGACCTGCCCGGCCTCGGGAAGAGCCTCGTCGGCTACCTCACGCCGGCCGAGCGCGGCGACCTGGAATCGGTGGACGTGCAGCGCATCAAGGCCCGGGTGGCAGCCGCGCTGCCCGAATACATGGTGCCGGCCGGCTACGTCGTCCTCGACGAAATCCCGATCACCGCACACGGCAAGATCGACCGCCGCGCGCTGCCTGACCCGGACATTCAGTCCCGCAACGCATTCCGGGAACTGACCACCGACACCGAGCGCAAGGTCGCCGAGCTGTTCGCCGACCTGCTCGGCGTCGATCAGGTCGGGGCCGACGACTCGTTCTTCGAACTCGGTGGGCACTCCCTGTTGGCCACCAAGCTGGTCGCCGCGATCCGCGCGCGCTGCGACGCCGAGATCGGCGTTCGTGAGGTGTTCGAGCTGGGCACCGTTGCGGAGATCGCGGCGCGCGTCGACACCGGGGCACCGCGCAACCGGCCGCCGCTGCTCGCCATCGAGCACACCGGCCCGCGCCAGATGTCGGCATCGCAACTGCGCCAATGGTTCCAGTACCGCATCGACGGCCCCGGCCCGGTCAACAACATTCCGTTCGCGGCCCGGATCACCGGTCCCTGCGACGTCGACGCCTTCGTCGCCGCGCTCGGTGACCTGGTCGAGCGGCACGAGGTGCTGCGTACCACCTACACCGAAATCGACGGTGTGCCATACCAGGTGGTGAGAGATCCGGCTCCGCTGCCGGTCCGCCGCGCTCGTGGTGCCGACGAAGAGTGGCTGCAAGCCGAACTCGACCAGGAACGGCGCTACGTATTCGATCTGGAAGCACAGTGGCCCATCCGGGCCGCGGTGCTGTCCATCCCCGGGCAGCACGTGCTGTCGATCATGGTGCATCACATCGCCGCCGACCACTGGTCGGCAGGTGTGTTGTTCACCGACCTCGTCACCGCGTACCGGGCCCGCCTCGAGCAGCGTGCACCTGAATTCGCGCCGCTGCCGATCCAATACTCCGATTACGCGGCCTGGCAGGCCGCCCTGCTGTCCGATGAGTCGGGAATGCTTGCCACGCAACGTGACTACTGGCGGGGTCAGTTGGCCGAACCGCCCGCCGACCCCGGGCTGCGGCCCGACTTCAGCCGGCCGGCGGTGCTCTCCGGTGAGGGCGCGTCGGTGCCGTTCGTCATCGACCCCGACGTTCGCATCAAACTGACCGCGCTGACCCGCGAACTCGGTATCACCGACTTCATGCTGCTGCAGTCGGCGGTCGCGATTGCGCTCGCGAAATCGGGGGAGGGGCTCGACATTCCGCTCGGCACCCCGGTGGCCGGCCGCACCGAGGCCGAACTCGACGCTCTGGTGGGCTTTTTCATCAATATCCTGGTTCTGCGCAACGACATGACCGGAAACCCGACCTTGCGCGAGATTCTGGTCCGCTCACGGGACATCGCGCTGGCGGCCTACGCACACCAAGACCTGCCGTTCGACCACGTCGTCGATGCGGTCAGCCCGGCCCGGTCGTTGTCGCGCAACCCCCTGTTCGGCGTCGTCGTGCACGTGCGGGAGGACCTGCCGGCCGACCACATCATCGATGTGCGGGCTGACGGCGACACCACGTTCACCGCGCTGGAGCCGACGTTCGACGTGGCACACGCCGACCTGTCGGTGAATTTCTTTGCCACGCAGGACAGTTACCGCGGACACCTGATCTACCGCACCGATCTGTACACGCCGGAGACCGCCCGCCGTCTCGCGGACCGGCTGGTCCGGGTGATCACCGGCATCGCCGAGAACGCCGACCAGCGACTGCGGGATCTGCGGGTGGACGAAGCCTTTGAAGGGGCAGCGGGCACCGACGACATACTCTTGCTCGACGAGTGGCGCCAGCCAGTGGGCATCGGTGTCGTCGGCGACATCTACCGGGAGTCGGCACCCACCGGCGAACGCGGCAGGTGGTTGGCCACCGGAGCGCTCGAGCGCGTCGAGGCCGTCCAGTTGCGCGCAGCGCGAACCGGGTCGACGGCAGTGGAGCCCGCCCGTACCGATACTGAACGGGCACTGGTCGCACTGCTGGCCGAGGTCCTTGACGTCGACGCCGAGATCAGCCGCGGCGACGACTACTTCAGCCTGGGCGGCGACAGCATCAAAGCGGTGCAGCTCGCGGCCCGCGGCCGTGACGCCGGGATGAAGCTGACCGCCCGGATGGTCTTCGAATATCCGACGGTCCACGAGTTGGCTGCCGCGATCGATGCCCGGTCATCGGCGGAAACCGAAGGGGCACAGGGTACAGATCGCGAGCATGCGCCGATGACGGTGTCGGGCCTGTCCGCCGACGAACTGGCCGAGCTGACCGCGTCGTTCTCCACATCGTGGACCGCATCGCAGGAGCCGCAGTGACCACACTGCAACCGGCGCCGGTCATCGAGGACGTCCTGGCCCTGAGCCCGCTGCAGCAGGGGCTGTATTCGATGGCCCAACTCGATCAGGCGGACGACCCGTACCTGATCGCGATGTCGGCCGATATCGAGGGCGACGTCGATGCGTCGCTCCTGCGGGACTGTGCGGCAGCGTTGCTGGTGCGCCACCCGAACCTGCGGGCCAGCTTCGTGCCGGTCGGGAGCCGGACCGTGCAGGTGATTCCGAGCGCCGTCGACCTGCCGTGGCGGCAGCTCACCGCCGCGTCGCCCGACGACGCCGACGACCTCGAAGCACACGAACGACGCCGGCCGTTCAGCCTGGAGCGGGGTCCGGCCATCCGTTTCCTGCTCATCGAAATGCCGGACCAGTGTTGGCGTTTCGCGGTCGTCGCGCACCATATCGTGATCGACGGCTGGTCGCTGCCACTGTTCGTCGGCGAACTGCTCGCCCTGTACTCCGCCGGCGGCGACATCGCGGTGCTGCCCGCCGCACCGCGTCCGTACCGCGACTACATCGGCTGGCTCGGGGCCCGCGACCCGGAGGTCAGTCGCCGGCTGTGGCAGCGGCACCTGGCGGGGCTGGACGGTCCGACCATGCTGGCTCCGGCTCTCGGATCTGGTGAACTCGGCGACGATCTGCCCCACACCACCGAGGTCAAGGCGTCCCGCGACACAACACATCGTCTGGTCGAGGCGGCGCGGGCCCGCGGCGTCACGGTCAACACCCTCACCCAGATCGCCTGGGCGGCAATACTGTCGGTGCTCACCGACCGGAGGGACGTCGTCTTCGGCGTCACGGTCTCAGGCCGGCCGGGGGAGTTGTCCGGTGTCGAGTCGATGGTTGGATTGTTCATCAACACCGTGCCGCTGCGGATCCGACTGGACCCGCAGCGCCGTGTCGGCGAGCAGTGCCTGGCGGTACAGCGCGACGCCGCCGAGTTGCGGGAGCACAGCTACCTGTCGCACACCGAACTCCGGTCTCTCGGCGGTGTCGGCGAACTGTTCGACAGCCTCCTGGTCTACGAGAACTTCCCGCCGGGCGGCCTCGTCGGCAGCGGCGAATTCGACGTCCGCGGAGCCACTTTCCGCCCCCGGGCACTGCAGAGCCTGGCGCATTTCCCGATCACCGTCGCGGCGCACCTGACCGGCGGCGAGCTGACCATCCTGGTCGAGGCGAAAGACGGTGCCACCGGGTTGGTCCCACCGGAGAGCCTCGGCCGGCAGGTGCTCGCGGTGATGCAACGCCTCGTCGACTGCTGGGACCGACCGATGCGCGACGTCGGAATCCATCTGGCCGCACCTGCGTCACCGGGCACGCCCGCTGCCACCGAAACCGGCGGCATCCACGAGAAATTCACCGCCACCGCGCGCCGCAAGCCCGGGTCGGTGGCCCTGACGTATGACGGCGGCGCGCTGACGTTCCGCGGTCTCGACGAGGCGTCCGACCACGTCGCAGCGGAACTGCGGCGGCGCGGCGTGGAGACCGAGATGCCGGTGCCGGTGCTGCTTCGCCGGGGCCCTGACTATGTGGTCGCGATGCTCGGCGTGCTCAAGGCCGGTGGAATGATCGTGCCGCTGGATCCGTCGATGCCCGTTGATCGGGTCGAGGAGATCCTCGGCCAGACCGACGCATCGATCATCGTGGATGACGCACTCGTGACCGCCGCGAGCAAGACCTCAGTCGGCGATTTCACACCGGAGCCAACACATCCCGGCCAGGGCGCCTACATCGTGTTCACGTCCGGTACCACCGGCAAGCCCAAGGGTGTGATCGGCACGCATGCCGCGGTGCTGTCGTACGTTGCCGACCACGCCGCTCGGGTGCTGCACCCGGCGGTGGCGAAAGCCGGTCGGCCACTTCGGGTTGCGCATGCCTGGTCGTTCACCTTCGACGCGGCCTGGCAGCCCCTGGCGGCGCTGCTGGACGGTCACGGTCTGCACATCGTCAGCGACGAGGTGCAGCGTGACGCCGAGGCACTGGTGGCGACCATCGGCCAGTACGGCATCGACCTCATCGACACCACGCCGTCGATGTTCACCCAGCTGCAAGCCGAAGGCCTGCTGACCACGGTGCCGCTGACCGCGCTGGCGCTCGGCGGCGAAGCCGTCGACCCGTGCGCGTGGGCAGCCATCCGCGACGAATGCGACCGCACCGGCATGTCCGCGTACAACTGTTATGGGCCAACGGAAACGACCGTGGAAGCCGTGGTAGCGGCGTTCACCGAACACCGCATCCCGTCCATCGGGCGCCCGACCACCACGACCCGAGCTTATGTTCTGGACGCCTGGCTGCGGCCGGTACCGGACGGCGTGACCGGCGAGCTGTACCTGTCCGGTGGTCAGCTCACCCGCGGCTACCTGGGTCGTGCCGGGGAGACCGCCGTACGGTTCGTCGCCGACCCATTCGCGGCCGGCGCACGGATGTACCGCACCGGCGACGTGGTGCGCCGCGATCCCGCCACCGGTGGTCTGCAGTTCCAGGGGCGCTCCGACGATCAGGTGAAGATCCGGGGTTTCCGCGTGGAACCCGGTGAGGTCGCCGCGGTGTTGCACGCTCACCCCGGCGTGCGGCAGGCACATGTCATCGTCCGGCGGCATGCCAGCGGGCCACGGCTGGTCGCGTACGTCGCCGGGGCGGCAGCTGCCGCCGAGCTGAGGCGGATGCTGGCCTCTCGGCTACCCAGATATCTGGTGCCGCACCACATCATCGCCGTCGACGAGATTCCGCTGACCGTCAACGGCAAGGTGGACGACGCGGCGTTGGCGGCCATCGATGCCGCATCCGGCGCCGGACAGGCGGCGGCTCCGGCCACCGCCACCGAACGGGCGGTGGCACAGTTGTTCGCCGACGTCCTCGAGGTGGCCGAGTCGTCGGCACTCGACGTCACCGCCGACTTCCTGGACCTCGGACTGGACAGCATCGTCGCGCTGTCGGTGGTACAGGCCGCACGCCGCCGCGGACTCGCATTGCGCGCCCGGATGATGCTGGACTGCGCCAGCATTCGCGAACTGTCCGACGAGCTGGATGCCGAGAACGAAGCGGCCGCGGCGGCGGCCGAGGAATCCGGCCCGGTGCCGGTGCTGCCCAATGTGCATTGGCTGTACCAATTCGGCGATGCCCGGCGACTGGCCCAGACTCAGGCTCTACGTGTGCCGGAAGCCATGACCGCTGCGCAGCTGACCACGTTGTTGCACAACGTCATCGCCGCGCACCCGGCCCTGCGCTGCCGACTGGACCGGGCCGCCATGACCCTGGTCGACCATCCGGTGGGGAACATCCTCACGGAGGTCACCGTGGCAGGTGACGTCGTCGCCGCGGTGGCGGAGCAGACCGATCGGGCGGTCGAGCGGCTCGACCCGGAGCAGGGACGCCTGTTGCAGGCGGTGCTGCTGCACCCGCAAGACGGTGCCGGGGAGTCCGGTGCCAAGGTGCTGGTGCTCAGTGCCCATGTGCTCGCCGTCGACCCGGCATCTTGGAGAATCGTGCTCGGTGAGCTGGAAAACGGTTGGCACGCACTGACAGCCGGCGCCGAACCAGCCGCAATCCGCGAACACACGAGCTACCGGACGTGGTCCAGGCTGATCGCCGAACGCGCGCAGCAGCTGGACACCGTGGACTTCTGGGAAGCACAGGTCGCCGGCTCCGACCCGCAGCTCGGCAATCGTCGGGTGAACCCCCAGACCGACTGTGCCGCAGACGTGGTGGTGTCCATGGGACTCATCGACCCGGAATTGGCCGGGCGGGTCCTCTCGGCCGGCCGGCCGGTCACCGATCTGCTGGCCGCCGCCACCGCCCGCACCATCACCCGTTGGCGGCGGCGCCGCGGACAGGAGACTCCGCCGCCGCTGTTGGCGCTGGAGACTCACGGCCGCGCCGACACCATGGTGTCGGGCGACCAGGTCGATACCGGGGATTCCGTCGGCCTCTTCAGTGCCATCTACCCACTGCGGCTCAGTTCCGAAGCGCCCGAACAGGTCAGCGCCGAGATCGCCGCGGTTCCGGGCCACGGCATCGACTTCGGCCTGCTGCGCCATCTGCGCACCGACACCGCCGAGCGGCTGGCCGCGTACCCGGAACCCCAGGTGCTGCTGAACTACCTGGGCCGCGTGCATCTCGGAGCGAGCGGTGATGCGCTGCAGCTCGACGGTGCGCTGCTGGCCGGCGCGTCACCGGTGCCCGAACCGAACTACGCGGTGCACCACGAGCTGACCTTGCTGGCGGGAGTCATCGACCATGACGGCACCGCGGCGCTCGGCGTCCAATGGCGCACGGTGCCAGACATTTTCAGCGCAGACGATATTGCCGAATTGCAACAGCTGTGGGAAGCGCAGCTCAGGGAAGTGGTGAAATGACGACCAGCGAGGAGCCGGAGGCGGATCGCGCATGACTGAGCCCCGAAACACATTGGCCGTCATCGGTGCCGGGGCCAAAGCGGTCGCCGTGGCCGCCAAGGCCGCTGAACTTCGCGCCATGGGCGTGGACGCGCCCGAGGTCGTCGCGGTGGAACGCCTTGGCGTCGGCGCCAACTGGCAGGCCGCCGGCGGCTGGACCGACGGCCGGCACCGGCTGGGCACCGGTCCGGAGAAGGATGTCGGTTTCCCGTACCGGTCAGCGCTCGTGCCGCGGCGCAACATCGAACTCGACGAACGGATGATGCGGCACAGCTGGCAGTCCTACCTGATCTCGACGGGGCGGTTCGCCGAATGGGTCGACCGCGGCCGGCCCGCACCGACCCACCGGCGCTGGAGCCAGTACCTGACATGGGTCGCCGAAAGCGTGGCCATGCAGGTGATCACGGGCGAGGTCACGCAGCTGTCGGTGGACGGCGACCAGTGGGTGCTGCACTGCCGCGATCAGCAGGTCCGCGCTGACGGCGTGATGATCACCGGGCCCGGACAGGCCGAGCGCTCCATCCTGCCGGGGCACCCGCGGGTGCTGTCGATCGCCCAGTTCTGGCATCGGGTCGCCCAGGATGAGCGCATCAACGCTGAGCGGGTCGCCGTCATCGGTGGTGGCGAGACCGCCGCGACCATGCTCGATGAGCTGTTCTCGCACCGGGTTTCGACCATCACGGTGATCTCTCCCGGCGTCACGCTATTCACCCGGGGCGAGGGCTACTTCGAGAACACCCTGTTCTCCGACCCCACCGGCTGGGCCGGCCTCAGCGTTTCCGAGCGCCGAGATGCCATGGCCCGCACCGACCGTGGCGTGTTCTCCGCGCGGGTTCAGGACTCACTCCTGGCCGACGACCGCATCCGGCACCTGCGCGGCCGCGTCGCCCATGCCGTGCCCCAACAGGACCGAATCCGGTTGACCCTGCAGACCGAACGCGACTCCGGTTGCCTGGAGACAGTGCACGGATTCGACCTGGTGATCGACGGCTCCGGTGCCGACGCCATGTGGTTCACGCCGCTGCTGAGCCAGGACGCGTTGGACGTTCTGGAACTCGGTATCGGGGCGCCGCTGTCGTCCGACTCGCTGCAGCGGTCCATCGGCTACGACCTCGCGGTGACGGGCGTCGCGCCGAAGTTGTTCCTGCCCAGCCTGTCCTGGCTCACGCAGGGGCCCGGTTTCCCCAACCTCAGTTGCCTCGGTCTGCTCAGCGACCGGGTGCTGGGTGCCGAACTGTCCACACAATCCGTGAGGAGAAGCGATGAGCAGCAATCCGTTCGATGACGAGAACGGCTCGTTCTACGTGCTGATCAACGACGAAGAGCAGCACAGCCTGTGGCCGGTGTTCGCCGATGTGCCCGCCGGGTGGCGGGTCGTGTTCGGCGAGAGCACGCGCGCCGACTGCCTGGCCTACGTCGAAGAGACCTGGACCGACATCCGGCCGAAGACGTTGCGCGATTCCCTGGCCGGCTGAGCCGCGGATCGAGGCAGTCGGGTTCGTGTCGGGTTGCGCATCTGTGGGCGTTGACTGTTCACAGAGTCCGCGTAGCGAAGCGTCTGGACGCACCATCAACGCTGACATCGGCGGTGAAGTACCAGCGTTCAATCGGCATGGTGAGCCGACGGCGGTTTTTGCACTCAGGGACTTCTGACGGCCTGGAGAAGTACCTACCGTCAATCACAGCGGCCGCGCCTGCCTTCTGATTGACGTCATGTACTTCTCTGGCCCGGGTACTTCTCTGGCCCGGCTTCACGTGAGCAGGTTCCGGCCGGCAATGGTCGTGGGCGCCCGCCTGCGACTCTCGGATACGTCCCGCGGGCCTGATATTCCGCGTGATCCCCGTCGTTCGGTGGCCCGAGTAGAGTCGCGAGAGCCAAAGCTGACCAGGGGGAGTGCAGCAATGACGTATCCGGATCCTCGGTACCCGCAGCAACAACCGCCATCAGGGCCCTATCCGACAGGTCCGTATCCGCCCGGCGGCTACCCGAACCAGCAGCCGCCGTACCCCTACCCGCAGCCGGGCTACCCGCCGCCCTATGGCTACCCGCAGCCGCAGCCCGAGCCGCGGAGCGACGGCAATTCCGCGGGCTGGCACGCCGCCAGTATGGCGATCGCCACGTTGTTCCGCGGCACCTACGGTCTGGGCGGCAGTGCCCGTAACCGCGTCATCACCGCGCTGATGTGTTTGGGTATCGGGCTCGTCGCGTTGGTGATCGTCGTGCTGGCCGGCATGTACCTGCGCTAGCGCGCGTCACTCGCCGGTGGGCGAAATCTGCTGAGACAGGGGCACATCCATGTCGTACACCCGGGCGTGCAGCACCACCCTGTTCCGCAAGGCCGATCGCACCGCACGGTGCAGGCCGTCCTCCAGATAGATGGTGCCCTGCCAGCGCACGGCATGCGGGAACAGATCGCCGTAGAAGGTCGAATCCTCGGACAGCAGCCGGTCGAGAGCGAGCACCGTCGTGGTGGTGACGATCTCGTCGAGACGCAGCTGCCGCGGCGGAATCTGGGCCCATTCGCGGTAGCTCAGCCCATGTTCGGGGTAGGGCTTCCCGTCGCGTACCCCTTTAAAGATCATGAGCAAATCCCGCCGCGAAATCCCTATGAGCCGAGCGGGTCCGCGGTGACAACGTCGGCATACACCTGACCCTAGCGGGTTGACTGGGTGTTTGCCGAGGCATCCAGCCACCAGATGGGCTCTGCGGGCCGTCCGGATCCAGCGTCACCGTAAAATGGCAGTGAATCGGGAGGTGACGCATGGGTAGTGCTGACGACCGTCGCTTCGAGGTGCTCCGCGCCATCGTTGCCGACTTCGTCTCCACCAAGGAGCCCATCGGCTCCAAGACGCTCGTCGAGCGCCATAACCTCGGCGTTTCGAGCGCGACGGTGCGCAACGACATGGCCGTGCTGGAGGCCGAGGGCTACATCACACAGCCGCATACGAGCTCGGGCCGGGTGCCTACGGAGAAGGGCTATCGCGAGTTCGTCGACCGAATTGACGACGTCAAGCCGCTGTCGTCCAGCGAGCGCCGCGCCATCTTGACTTTCCTGGAGTCCGGGGTCGACCTCGACGACGTGCTGCGCCGGGCGGTCCGGCTGCTCGCGCAGCTGACCCGCCAGGTCGCCATCGTGCAGTACCCGACGCTGTCACGGTCCACGGTGCGCCACCTCGAGGTGGTGGCCTTGACCCAGGCCAGACTGTTGCTCGTGGTCATCACCGACACCGGCCGGGTCGACCAGCGGGTCGTCGAACTCGGCGACTCCATCGGCGAGCACGAGTTGTCCCAGCTGCGTGAGCGACTCGGCGCGGCGCTGGAAGGAAAGCTGCTGTCGGCCGCGTCCATCGCGGTGGCCGACCTGGCGTCGCAGATGGACGGTCACGGCGGCCTCGGCGATGCGGTGGGCCGGGCGGCGACGGTGCTGGTCGAGACCCTGGTCGAGCACCAGGAGGAGCGGCTGTTGCTCGGCGGCACCGCCAACCTGACGCGCAACACGGCTGATTTCGGCGGGTCCCTGCGGTCGGTGCTGGAGGCGCTGGAAGAGCAGGTCGTGGTCCTGCGGTTGCTGGCTGCCCAGCAGGAGGCAGGTAAAGTCACGGTACGCATCGGCCACGAAACCGAGGCCGAGCAGATGGCAGGGACGTCAGTCGTGAGCACCGCCTACGGAAGTTTGGGCAAGGTTTACGGCGGGATGGGCGTGGTGGGCCCCACTCGGATGGACTATCCGGGGACCATCGCCAACGTCGCGGCCGTCGCCCGGTACATAGGCGAGGTTCTGGGCACCCGGTGAGGGTGCCCAGCAGTTCGAGAGATTAGGCAAGGTTCTTAGGCGTGGCACGCGATTACTACAGCCTGCTCGGCGTGAGCAAGGGCGCCAGCGACTCGGAGATCAAGAAGGCCTACCGCAGGCTGGCCCGGGAGCTGCACCCCGACGTCAATCCCGACGAGGGCGCACAGCAGCGGTTCGCGGAGATCAGCACCGCCTATGAGGTCCTCAGCGACCCGGAGAAGCGGCGCATCGTCGACCTCGGTGGTGACCCGATGGAGAGCGGCGGAGGCGGCGGCGGTGGTGCCGGCTTCGCCGGTTTCGGGGGCCTCGGCGACGTGTTCGAGGCGTTCTTCGGCGGCGGTGCGTCCTCGCGCGGTCCGATCGGCCGGGTGCGCCCCGGTTCGGACTCGCTGCTGCGCCTGCGGCTGAACCTCGAGGAATGCGCGACGGGCGTCACCAAGCAGGTCACCGTCGATACCGCGGTGCTGTGCGACGTGTGCCAAGGCAAGGGCACGCATGGCGACTCCCAGCCGGCGCGCTGCGACACCTGCCACGGTCAGGGTGAGGTGCAGACGGTCCAGCGTTCGCTGCTCGGCAACGTGATGACGTCGCGTCCCTGCCCCGTGTGTGGCGGTGTCGGTGAGGTGATCCCCGACCCATGCCACCGGTGCGGCGGCGACGGACGCGTGCGGGCCCGCCGCGAGGTCAGCGTGAAGATCCCGGCCGGCGTCGGAGAGGGCATGCGCGTGCGGTTGGCCGCCCAGGGCGAGGTCGGCCCCGGCGGTGGTCCCGCCGGCGACCTCTACGTCGAGGTGCACGAGCAGCCCCACGACCTGTTCCTGCGGGACGGCGACGACCTGCACTGCACGGTCTCGGTGCCGATGGTCGACGCCGCGCTGGGCACGACCGTAACCGTCGACGCCATCCTCGACGGGCCCACCGAGATCACCATCGCGCCGGGTACCCAACCCGGTTCGATCACCACGCTGCGCGGCCACGGTATGCCGCACCTGCGGTCCGGCGTCCGGGGCAACCTGCACGCGCACATCGATGTGGTGGTGCCGTCCCGGCTCGACAACCGCGACCTGGATCTGCTCCGCAAGTTCAAGGAGCAGCGCCCCCGCGACGTCACCGAGGTGCGGTCCACGCAGAGCGTCGCCGGCGGCAGTGGTGGCTTGTTCAGCCGTCTGCGCGAAACCTTCAGCGGCCGTTAGCCTTCGGGGCTGCTGGTGAGCCGGGCGCTGTTCTACGTCGACGCGGTGCCGGACGTCGGCGGTGTCGCCGTCGTCGACGGCGACGAGGGCTTCCACGCCGCGACGGTTCGCCGCATCCGTCCGGGAGAGGAACTCGACCTGTCCGACGGGGCAGGGATGTTGGCGCACTGCGTGATCGAGGATGCGGTGAAGGGCCGGTTGACGGCGCGCGTGCTGTCGGTCACCGACGTCCCGGCTGCGGTCCCGACGGTGACGGTGGTCCAGGCCCTGCCCAAATCCGAACGCTCGGAGCTGGCAATCGAATTGGCCACCGAGGCCGGCGCCGACGCCTTCGTGGCCTGGCAGTCCGAGCGCTGCGTTGCCCGGTGGGACGGTGCGGCCAAGGTGGAGAAGGGTTTACGACGCTGGAGTGCGGTCGCCCGGTCGGCGGCGCGGCAGTCCCGACGGCCGTACGTGCCCTCGGTCACTGGCCCGATGTCGACCGCTGAGCTGGTCGCGTCGGTCGGGGCCGCCAGGGGTGAGCGAAGCGACGGGATGAGTCATGCCACCCTGGTCCTGCACGAATCAGCGGAAGTGGCACTGCGCGACGTGATTTCGCCGTCCACTGAGGCCGTGACGCTGATCGTCGGGCCGGAAGGCGGTATCACCGACGGCGAGGTGGCGGCGCTGGTGGCCGCCGGCGCGGTCGCTGTTCGGCTGGGACCGTCGGTGCTGCGGACGTCGACCGCTGCGGCAGTCGCGTTGGGTGCCTTGGGCGTGCTGACGCCGCGCTGGGAACCCTGACGGTCAGTGCTCGCCGCGCAGGTATGCGGCCTCGGCCTCGGCGACCGCGTCGTCGGCTTGTCGCGGAGTCGGTAGGTCGGAGGCGTTGGCCTCGATGATCGCCTCGACGCGTTCATCGTCGAGCCCCTCTGCCCGCAGGACGCTTTCGATGAGGGCACGTTGCACCGCACGGCCCTTCATGTTCGCGAGCTTCGCGGTTGACAGGATGCTGCGGGCGAGTTCGGTCTCGGTTGCCGCGGCGGCTCCCGGCGCGAGTTTGATCCGCTGGATCGAACCGCTGATCGAGGCCTCGGCCGTGACGTTGCCTGCTGGGTCGGATACCGCGAACACCACTACCCGTGGCCCTTCGTCCTGCTGTGGTGGTTCGTCGTCCCGCGGTGCGGCGGTAGCCGGTGGCTCCATCGCCGCGGCATAGGAGTCGGCCCCGGCCGGTTCTTCGGAGTGTGCCTCGTCATCCGGCGTCACCAGCAGATCCAGACTTGAGTCGTCTGGGTTTACCTCGTCGCCGCCGGTGTCGCTGAGATAGTCGAGCGCACTCTCGGTGTCCGAGTGCTCGTCTTCTGGGTCGTCCCAAGAATGGTCGGACATCGATCAGATCTGCATCTGCTTGCTGAGGTGGGAGCCTTCCTGCGCGTCCGTCTGATCGTATTGAGAGGCCGCTGTGGTCAGATTCGAGGCCAGGTTGCGGGACTTGTTCTGCATCTGCTCGCAGGCGGCCTTGCGTGCGTTGTTCGCGGCGCTCAGCGCTGATTGCGTCGACATGCACAGCGGCCCGTGGGTGGCCAGCACTTTGACTTCGACATACGACGTGGTGTCGCCGGCAGCGCTGAACACCGCGGCAGCATCGTCTTGTTTGGTGGACAGCTCGCGCAACTCTGAGGTCGTTACTTGCAGTTTGCCGGCCATGTGTCGCTCCTTTCAGAAAGCCTAGGTTTCGGTTGTGATGCGCGGTGGCGCAGTGGGATTCGACGGATCGAGGCTCACGTGGACAGGGCCTTTGGCGCTGTCGGGATCGACTGCCACCTCGACGTGATGGGCCCCGTCGTCGAACGACACCTGGATGGGTGCACGCCCCGCGGGTGACTCCGCGCCGGGGGCGGCGCCCGGCGGATTCTGGTCCGGCGGTTGGGCATTGGGATCGGTGGTTGCGTCGTCGGGCTTGCCGTCGCCGTCCTTGTCCGTGCCGGGTGCGTTCGGATCCTGAGCATTAGGGTCCTGCTTGCCCTGCTGCGCAGCCTGGGCCGCCTGCGTCGCAGCTTGCGCCGCCTGACCCGCGATGCCGGCGAGGCTGCCGAGGAGTCCGCCGCCGCCCCCGCTGCCGGAGCCACCGCCCATCTGCGGCAGCGACGGCATGCCGCCGCCCGCGCCTGCGCCTGTGCCGGCGCCGGTGGGCATGCTCGAGGCGGCAGGCACCTGCGGCATCGACGGCATGCCCGGCGTGCCGCCGCCGGCGCCAGCGCCCGAACCGCCACCCGAACCGCCGCCGGAGCCGCCGCCCGAACCGCCACCGGAGCCTCCGCTCGGGCCGCCACCGGTTCCGACCGGGTTGCCCGGTCCCGGCGGGTTGCCGTTGGGGTTGCCGGTGCCCGGCGGGTTGCCCGTGGGGGTGCCAGTGCCGGGCGGATTACCGGTGCTGTCGGTCCCAGCGCCGCCCGAAGCGGGTGGCGGCGGCATGGTGCTCAGCGGCGCGGCGTGCGAAGCGCTCTGGTACATGCTCGTCGCCTGGCTCAATTGGGCTGCGTTGCTTGATGACTGCGCCATCATGTTGCTCATCGTCACGCCGGCGGCCGCGGCGGCAACGGCGACCGAAGCGGCCTGTAGTGCAAGCGATTCCGGAGAGCCGATGACCGATGCTTCCAATGCCAGGCAGACGGGGATCATCGCGCCGAGCCCGGTGGCGATGTTGTCCATCTGATCGCGTCCGGCGGCCACCTGCTGCGCTTCGGCGCCCAGGATCTGCACGACCAGATTGTCAGCCTCCAGCAATTGTTCGGCGCTGCCGATCTGCTCGGCGTTCCTGCTGGAGTACGACGAGGCGGCGCTGCCGTGCCATTCGTTCGGATAGGCGTTGCTGAGTCCGTCGCCGGCGGCCTGAAAAAGCTCGGCGCCCTGCGAGAACGATTCCCCGGTATCGGGATCACCCATGCCGAAGCCGAGCGACACGAGCGTCAGCCCGTACATCCCGCCCTCGATGATGGGGGTCGCCGCGGCCTCCGGCATCAACATCTGAGCGAGTTGGCCCGCGTCGTTGGCCAGTCCGACGAGGCCGCCGATGGGGTCGCCCGACATCATCTTCTTGATGTTGTCGGCGATGTCCTGCGCCGTGTCGAGGGCGTTGTCGACCTTGTCGAGGACGTCGTTGGCCTTGTCGAGCACCTCCCCGAGCTTGCCCAACGGGCCGCCGCCGTGATGGTCGCCGCCGTGATGGGGGCTGTTCCCGGGTTCGTCGCCGCGGTGCGGGCGGGGGATGTGCTGGGTGGGCTCGTCGTCACGGTGGTGCCCAGGGTTGGGGTGACTGTTGCGGGGGTGCGAAGGGTTCGGCGCATGTGGCGGGTTCGGCGTATGCGGTGTATGCGGGCGCCCTGGAAGTCGCGGATGACCAGACATGCAGAACCCTCCCCGATTCCTCACCGTCCCGGCGGACCCTCGCCGGCGAATTCGAGCCTAACAGCGCGCAGAGTCCCTCCATTGCGCTAATTCGGAAGCCCACGACGGGGCCGTTCGAGCGGTTCGTGTGGCCCGGGACACAGCAATTCCTGCCAGTAAACATCAATTTCCTGCCAGCGGAATTAATCTCTTGACCTGCCTGTTTACATCAATGTCACAGCGGCTCGGGCCGCAATGGGACAAAGACGGACAGAAGACGTGAAGGGGAACTCACCATGAAGATTTTCGGAATTGCAGCAGTTATCGCCGGTGGATTGGCCGCCGGTGCCATGGGGTTCGCCGTTCCCGCCGTTGCCGCCATCGGCCAGGCACCGACAGGAGTGCAGGCAACGATGGCGCCTACGGGGGTAGATCACCTGAACTGGCTGGACGACGTCCACCAGGGTGCCAAGTCGCCCAAGGTCGACACCAACGTCCACCAGAGTCGGTAATCGGCGACAACTACTACGTAACCCGCGGGCGGTACCGGACATCGGTACCGCCCGCGGCCTGCGTGACCAGCCAACTCGTTGGGCGTGGCATCGGCTCGGCGGTAGAATGTGCTTTCAGCCCGACCCAAGAAAGCAGGCATCGAAAACCACGTGACGCCCCGCGATACGAACGCCGCCGCGTCGCGCTCCTCGGAGCTCGACCCGTCGGTTCGAAGCAGCATCACTGTTCCGCCTGACCTTGTGATGGGCCTGCTCGGCTCCGCTGACGAGAATCTGCGGGCGTTGGAGAATCTGCTGGCGGCCGACATTCACGTTCGCGGCAATTCGCTGTCGATAGCCGGCCGGCCCGCCGATGTGGCGCTGGCCGAGCGCGTCGTCAGTGAGCTCATCGCGATCGCCGCCGGTGGCCAGTCGCTGACCCCGGATGTCGTCCGCCGCAGCGTCGGCATGCTCGACGGCGCCGAGAGCGAGTCGCCGGCGCAGGTGCTGACGCTGGACATCCTGTCGCGGCGCGGCAAGACGATCCGGCCCAAGACGCTCAATCAGAAGCGCTATGTCGACGCGATCGACGCCCACACCATTGTCTTCGGCATCGGCCCCGCCGGCACCGGCAAGACCTACCTGGCAATGGCAAAGGCCGTCAGCGCATTACAGACCAAGCAGGTCAGCCGGATCATCCTGACCCGTCCCGCCGTCGAAGCGGGGGAGCGCCTCGGCTTCCTGCCCGGCACCCTGAACGAGAAGATCGACCCGTATCTGCGCCCGCTGTACGACGCGCTGCACGACATGATGGATGCGGAGATGATCCCGAAGCTGATGGCCGCTGGGGTTATCGAGGTCGCACCGCTGGCATACATGAGGGGAAGGACGTTGAACGACGCCTTCATCATCCTCGACGAGGCGCAGAACACCACCGCCGAGCAGATGAAGATGTTCCTGACCCGCTTGGGTTTTGGTTCGAAGATCGTCGTCACCGGCGACGTCACACAGGTCGATCTGCCGGGCGGATCGAAGTCGGGTCTGCGGTCGGCCGTCGAGGTGCTCGACGGCATCGAGGACATCCACATCGCCGAACTCACGAGTGCAGATGTGGTGCGCCACAAGCTGGTGTCGGAGATCGTCGACGCGTACGAAGCAGCGGAAGCCAAAGTGAGCGAGCACGGTCTGGCCAACCGTTCACACCGCCGAGCCACCGGCCGGACGAGGCGGTGACGGAGTGACGGTCGAGGTTTCCAACGAGTCGGGGATCGACGTTTCCGAAGACGAGCTGATCAGCGTCGCGCGGTTCGTGATCTCCAAGATGGACGTGAACCCCGCCGCTGAACTCTCGATGGTCCTGGTGGACCAGTCGGCGATGGCCGATCTGCACATGCGCTGGATGGACCTGCCCGGCCCCACCGACGTGATGAGCTTCCCGATGGACGAGCTCGAGCCCGGGGGTCGTCCGGACGCACCCGAGCCCGGGCCCTCGATGCTCGGCGACATCGTGTTGTGTCCCGAGTTCGCCGCGAATCAGGCTGAGGCCGCGGGACATTCGCTGGGCCACGAGCTGGCGCTGCTCACGGTGCACGGCGTGCTGCACCTGCTGGGCTATGACCACGCCGAGCCTGATGAAGAAAAAGAGATGTTCGAACTGCAGCGTCAGCTGCTCGAAGAATGGGTTGCCGACCAGGTGCAGGCCTACCACAAGGATCGGCAGACCGAGAAAGACCGCCGGCTGCTCGACAAGTCGCGGTACTTCGACGAGCCGTGACCGGGTTGACGCCGTTGCTCGGCGCCATAGTGCTCGTCGTGGTCGGCGCGCTGTTCGCGGCCATCGATGCTGCCATCAACACGGTCTCCATCGCCCGCGTCGACGAGCTGATCCGTGATGAGCGGCCCGGCGCGGTGCGGCTCGCGAAGATCATCCGGAACCGGCCGCAGTACGTCAACCTCGTTGTGCTGCTTCGTGTTATCTGTGAGGCATCGGCGACCGTCCTACTGGTCGACTACCTCGACGATTTGATGACGCGAGGTTGGGCACTGGTATCCGCCGCGGCCATCATGGTGGTCGTCAGCTTCGTGGCCATCGGTGTCGGCCCGCGCACCATCGGACGGCAGAACGCTTATTCGATCTCGCTGCTGTCGGCGCTTCCGCTGCAGGTAATCTCGGTGTTGCTGACGCCGATCAGCCGGCTACTGGTGCTCATCGGTAACGCCCTGACGCCCGGCCGTGGCTTCCGCAACGGACCGTTCGCCTCGGAAATCGAGCTGCTCGAGGTCGTCGATCTCGCGCAGCAGCGTGGCGTCGTGGCCGCCGAGGAACGCCGAATGATCAAGTCCGTCTTCGAACTTGGTGACACCCCGGCGCGTGAGGTGATGGTGCCCCGAACCGAGATGGTGTGGATCGAGAGCGACAAGTCGGCCGGCCAGGCGACGTCACTGGCGGTCCGCAGTGGGCACTCCCGCCTCCCGGTGATCGGGGAGAACGTGGACGACGTCGTCGGCGTCGTCTATCTCAAAGACCTGGTGGAGCGGACGTATAACTCGACCAACGGCGGCCGCGGGACCAAGGCGGTCGAGGTGATGCGGCCCGCGGTCTTCGTGCCGGACTCCAAGCCGCTCGACGATCTGCTCAGCGAGATGCAGCGCACCCATAACCACATGGCGTTGCTGGTCGACGAGTACGGCGCGATCGCGGGCCTGGTGACCATCGAGGACGTGTTGGAGGAGATCGTCGGCGAGATCGCCGACGAGTACGACACCGATGAGGTGTTGCCCGTAGAGGAACTGGGCGACAATCACTTTCGCGTGTCGTCCCGGTTGCCGCTGCAGGACCTCGCCGAACTGTGCGGCTTCGAGGTCGGCGACGATCTGGACGTGGATACCGTCGGTGGGCTTCTGGCGCACGAGCTGGGACGTGTGCCACTGCCAGGAGCCGAGGTGCGCGTGTCGTTCCCGTCGCATCGATCGCAGCACCCGGCAACCCTGCAATTGCGGGCCGAGGGCGGCCGGGACCATCGCGGCCGGGTCCGGATCGGCACCGTGCTGGTGACACCCGTCGAGCCGGAGCGCACTGATGATGTTGAAGAAGGAGAACCCGATGAGTGACGAATTCCGTTCAGGTTTCGTCTGTTTGGTCGGCCGGCCGAACACCGGCAAGTCGACGCTGACCAATGCGCTCGTCGGCACCAAGGTTGCGATCACCTCCAACCGGCCGCAGACCACCCGGCACACCATCCGCGGCATCGTGCACCGCGAGAATTTCCAGATCATCCTGGTGGACACGCCGGGTCTACACCGGCCGCGCACGTTGCTCGGGCAGCGGCTCAACGAGCTGGTCAAGGACACCTATTCCGAGGTCGACATCATCTGCCTGTGCATCCCGGCGGACGAGGCCATCGGCCCGGGCGACCGGTGGATTTATCAGCAGATCCGCACTGTCGCACCGCGAACCAAGCTGCTGGTGGTCGTCACCAAGACCGACAAGGTGCCGCGTGATCGCGTGGCGGCACAGCTGCTCGCGGTCAGTGAACTGACCGAGGGCAGCGTCGAGATCGTGCCGGTGTCTGCGGTCGCCGGTGAGCAGGTCGACGTGCTGATCGACGTGTTGGCCGCGCAGCTGCCGCCGGGGCCGGCGTTCTACCCGGACGGTGAACTCACCGACGAACCCGAAGAAGTGCTCGTCGCCGAGCTCATCCGGGAAGCCGCACTCGAAGGCGTCCGCGACGAGCTGCCGCACTCGCTGGCGGTGGTCATCGAGGAGTTCACCGAGCGCGAAGGCCGCACCCCGGAGCAGGGCGAGATGGTCGACGTGCACGCCATCATTTACGTCGAACGCGACAGCCAGAAGGGCATCGTGATCGGCAAGGGCGGCTCGCGGCTGCGCGAGGTCGGCACCGCGGCGCGCACCCAGATCGAGAAGCTGCTCGGCACCAAGGTCTATCTGAACCTGCGCGTGAAGATCGCCAAGAACTGGCAACGCGACCCGAAACAGCTTGGCAAGCTCGGCTTTTAGCAGTCACCTCGGTTAGCGCGGGGACCACCAGTTGTCGGGCTGCTCGGTGGCCCAGCCGCTGATCGCTTCCAGGCTGGCGGCCAGCGAGATCAGCAGCGGCTCGCTGCCCTCCGGGCCCATCAACTGCAGGCCGATGGGCAGCCCGTCGGCGGTGAAGCCGGCCGGGATGTTGATGGACGGCCAGCCGAGCGCGTTCCAGGGCCAGCACACCGGGCAGGCCGCGATGATCGCGCGGTCGGTGGCGGTGCTGCCCAGCCGGTCGAAGGCGTCGATCAGCGGAGGCGGCTGCGCGGTGGTCGGCGCCAGCACCACGTCGTACAGGTTGAAGATCCAGCCGATCCGGCGTTGAAGGGCCTTTTCCCGCTGTCGTGCCTGCCGGAGGGCGTGCTCCGACAGCAGCCGCCCGGTCCGGATGTTGCTGCGGGTACGACGGTCCAGTGCCACGTCGGGGCCGACGCGGTCGCGCCATTCGGCCAGTCCTGACGTCGAGCGGGCCAGGAAGTCCAGGGACAGTTGCAGCCCGTATTCCGGGTCGTCCGGGCGGACCGTGTGTCCGAGCTCTTGCAGTTGTCCCGCAACGGTGTTCAATGCCGCCCGGATCTCCGGATGTAACCGGGCCGGGAACAGCGTGAACGGAAATTTGGTCGACAAGGCGACGCGCAGGGGGCCCGGTGCCCGCCCGACGGCCTCGGCCGCCGCGATGGGCGGCGGCCTGTGGAGATCGCCGTCGGCGTTGCCGGACGCCGCGTCGAGCAACAGTGCGGCGTCGGCCACCGTGCGAGCCAGCACCCCGTTGACCGTGATGCCGTTGAAGGCCTCCGGCAACGGCCAGGTGGAGATCCGTCCGCGCTGCGGTTTGATGCCGACCAGGTGGGTCCACGCGGCGGGGATGCGGACGCTGCCCGCGCCGTCGGATCCGATTGCGGCTGTGACCAGTCCGGCCGCGACAGCCGCGGCGCTGCCGCCCGACGATCCGCCGGGGGTGTGCTCACGTGACCAGGGGTTGCGGGTGTGCCCGAAACCAGGGCCGCTGGTGAACGGCCATTGGCCGAGCTCGCAGGTGTTGGTCTTGCCGACGATCACCGCGCCGGCCGCCTTCAGTCGTCGCACCACCTCGGCGTCCGCGGTGGCCGGGGGCACGTCGCCGTCGGTGCCGAACCGGGTGGGCACGCCCGCGACGTCGACGTCATCCTTGATCGCGATGGGTACGCCGAGCAGCGGAAGATGTTGTCCGGCAGCACGTTTGCGGTCGGCTTCGGCGGCGTCTGCGAGTGCCTGCTCGGTGAAGACCACCCGGAACGCGTTGAGCTCGAGTTGACTGGCCGCGATGGCGTCCAGCGACTGCTGCACGATCTGCTGTGACGTCACCGTGCCGCTCGCGAGCCGGTACAACTGCTGGATCAGAGTGGGGAATCGGGGCGGAGCGGATGGTTTTGGAAGGCTGGCCATGACGATTTAAGAGAATAGATTGACCGGTCGTCCCGGCGCTGCCTAACGGAAGTTGTCGGTCTGTGATGGGACAATCGCCCGATGCGGTTGTACCGGGATCGAGCGGTCGTGCTGCGCCAGCACAAGCTCGGCGAGGCCGACCGGATCGTGACGCTGCTCACCCGCGACCACGGGCTGGTCCGCGCGGTGGCCAAGGGCGTGCGACGGACCCGCAGCAAGTTCGGCTCGCGGCTGGAGCCGTTCGCCCATATCGATGTGCAGCTGCACCCCGGCCGCAACCTCGACATCGTCACCCAAGTGGTGTCGCTCGACGCGTTCGCCACCGACATCGTCAACGACTACGGCCGCTACACCTGTGGCTGCGCCATTCTGGAGACCGCCGAACGGCTGGCCGGTGAGGAACGCAACCCGATGCCGACGCTGCAGCGGCTCACCGTCGGCGCGCTACGGGCCGTCGCGGACGGCAGCCGGCCCCGTGAGCTTGTGCTCGACGCCTATCTGCTGCGGGCCATGGGGATCGCCGGGTGGGCGCCGGCCATCACCGAATGCGCCCGCTGCGCCGCACCCGGTCCGCACCGTGCGTTCCACATCGCGGCCGGCGGCAGCGTGTGTGTGCACTGCCGGCCGTCCGGATCGGTCACTCCGCCACAGGGTGTGCTGGATCTGATGGCCGCGCTGCACGACGGCGACTGGGAGTTTGCGCAGGGCTCGCCGACGGGGCATCGCAGCCAGGCCAGCGGTCTGGTGGCCGCGCACCTGCAATGGCATCTGGAGCGCAAGCTGCGCACATTGCCTCTCGTGGAGCGCCGCGATGAGCGCTTGCGCGAAGAGCAGACAGCCCCTGTTAGACCCGATACCGCACTCATTGAACAGCGCATCACCACGTTCAGGCAGGATATGGCCCATGGCACTCAACCGGGCGCGCAAGACCAGCTATCCGCAGCTGCCGCAGGCGCCTGACGACTATCCGGTTTTCCCGGACGTTTCGACCTGGCCGGTGGTCTTTCCGGCGCTCCCGCCGAAGTCCAACGGCCGCTTCGCGCGCCCGCCGCAGCACCCGTCCAAGGCCGTGGCCCCGCAGATCCCCGCCGCCCAGGTACCCAACCACGTCGCCATCGTCATGGACGGCAACGGCCGCTGGGCCACGCAGCGCGGGCTCGGGCGGACCGAGGGCCACAAGATGGGCGAGGCGGTGCTGATCGACGTCACCTGCGGAGCCATCGAACTGGGCATCAAACACCTCTCGGTGTATGCGTTCTCCACCGAGAACTGGAAGCGCAGTACCGAAGAGGTGCGGTTCCTCATGGGCTTCAACCGCGAGGTGGTGCGCCGGCGCCGGGAGAACCTCAACGCGATGGGCGTCAACATGCGCTGGGTCGGGTCCCGGCCGCGCATGTGGAGCAGCGTCATCAAGGAGTTCGACATCGCCGAGCAGATGACGGTCGGCAACGACGTCATCACCGTCAACTACTGCGTGAACTACGGTGGGCGCACCGAGATCGTCGAAGCTGCACGCGAACTCGCCGAGCAGGCCGCCGCGGGCAAGATCAACCCGAGCCGCATCTCCGAGGCGTCGTTCGCCAAGCACCTGCACCGCCCCGACATCCCTGACGTCGACCTGTTCATCCGGACCTCGGGTGAGCAGCGCGCCAGCAACTTCATGCTGTGGCAGGCGGCGTACGCGGAATACGTCTTCCAGGACAAGCTGTGGCCGGACTACGACCGCCGCGACCTCTGGGCCGCGTGCGAGGAGTACGTCAACCGCAATCGTCGGTTCGGCAGGGCCTGATGTCGAACCTGCTGCAGCGGTTGGCATCTGTGCTCGCCGAGTCGGTCACCATCGTCGAAGAAAGCGACGGCGCCCTGACCGTCGCGCACGACGGGACGGTGGCCTCGCTGCGGGTGGTGACCATCGGCGAGGGGCTGGAGCTGGTCTCGCTGACCCAACCGCTGGCATGGGACATCAAGCTGGACAACGACGTCCGTGACCGGGTGGCTGATCATGCGGGGCGCACCATGCTCGGCTCGGTGGTGCTGGTGGAGCGGGCCGGTGATCCCCGGGGCAATGGCGCCAAGAAGGTCGGCGACGTGATGCTGCGCTACAACTTCCCGGCCGCCGGCCTCAGCGACGACGCACTGTCCACACTGGTCATGCTGGTGCTGTCCACCGGCGTCGACGTGCGGGCCGACCTGACCCGGTGAAGCCCGAAGTGACTGTCATCCGGATCGTCGCCGCGGTGGTGGTCGACGAGCACGGGCGGCTGCTGGTGGTCCGCAAGCGCGGGACGACGGCCTTCATGCAGCCCGGCGGCAAGCTCGAAGCAGGGGAGTCGCCGGCCGCCGCGCTGGCGCGCGAGGTCCGGGAGGAACTCGGGGTCGGGATCACCGACGTGCGGGAGCTGGGGCACCACACCGCGATTGCGGCCAACGAGCCCGGGCACACGGTTGAGGCCGATCTGTTCTTCGTGAATCTCGACGGCGTGCCGGAGATTGCCGCCGAGATCGAGGAGATGGCCTGGATCGATCCGCACGACCCCGGCGACATCGAGTTGGCGCCGCTGACCCGCGACACTGTGCTGGAGTTCGCCCGGATCAGCTGACCGGCGCGGATACGGTGCAGGCCGCGCACACCCCGAAAATCTCGATGGTGTGGCTGACGTCCGAAAAGCCATGGGCCGCAGCGGTATCGGTAGCCCAGGACTCGACCTCGGTGCCGGCCACCTCGACCGTCGCACCACATTGCCGGCACACCAGGTGATGGTGATGGTGGGCTTGCGAGCAGCGCCGGTAGAGCGCTTCGCCGTTGTCGTTGCGCAGGCTGTCGACCTGGCCGGCCGCGGCCATCGACTGCAGGGTGCGGTACACGGTCGTCAGGCCGATGCCTTCGCCGCGCCGGCGCAGTTCGTCGTGCAGCTCCTGCGCCGACCGGAACTCTTCGACATTGGTCAGCAGCGCGGCGATCGCGGTGCGCTGTTTGGTCGAGCGGGTGGGGGCGCTCACGACCGTTCCTCCTCGGCGTGGGCAATGGCGTCGACGACGATGTGCGCGAGGTGATGGTCGACCAGGCGGTACATCACCTCGCGGCCGACGCGTTCGCCGGCGACGACCCCGGCGGACTTGAGGATGCGCAAGTGCTGGCTGACCAGCGGTTGGGGCACGTTCAGGGCGTCGACGAGTTCGTGCACGCAGCGCTTCGACTCCTGCAGTTGCAGCACGATCGCAATGCGGATGGGGGCGGCCAGGGCGCGCAGCAGGTCGCCAGCGGCGTCGAGCGTCTCCCGTGGTGGGGACGACCGGAACGGCGCACCGCTGTGTTGGTGGTCGAGCTCGTCATGCGTGGTGGTGGGTGGCAACCCGGTACTCCCAGCTATTGGAAATAGTTTTCATTTAGCTTTCCATCCAGGTATGCGCATGTCAAAGGATTCGTCGTCGCCCGCGGATACGGTCGTGGCATGACAGCACTGGAAGTCGTGGTCCGCGGGCATGCCCGCCGCAAGTACGCCGCTGAAAGGGCGACCGTCGCCGTGGCGGCCAGCCTGGACGATGCGGAGCGAACCGACGTCTACCGGCGCGCCGTCGCGCTGCAGGATCGGTTGATCACCGATCTACGGGAACTGCACGACGGGGGCGCGGTGAACAAATGGACCAGCGACCAGGTTCGGGTGTTCAGCTATCGGCCGTACGCGAAGAACGGCAGGGCCCAGCTGAGGTTCCGGGTCGACATCAGGGTGGAAGCGGAATTCGGGGATTTCGAACAGCTGTCAATGTTCCTGGACCGGTGGGCGGTCGAGGACGGGGTGCAGATCGGCACGATCGACTGGGACGTCACCGAACAGAACCGGGAGGCGTATGAAGCCGAATTGCGGCAGGAAGCCGTGCGCAATGCCGCAATCAAAGCCAGGGTCCTCGCCAACGCCGCGGGGCGTGGTGAGGTGACGGCGGTGCAACTGGCCGACCCGGGCATGCTGCAGGCGCAAGCCGAATACGGCACCCCACGCGCCATGGCCATGGCGGCCCCGGCCGGGATGGCGGGCGGCGGGCCCACCCTGGACCTGAGCCCGGACGACATCACGATCGGTGCCGCGGTGGATGCGAAATTCGTGGCCGAATAGCCCCCACTAGTCTGGACGGGTTGCATCCAACCTGACTCGAGGAGTGCTCGAACATCGTGGCGTCCATCATCGACACCGTTGCCAACCTGGCCAAACGCCGGGGCCTCGTCTTCCAGTCGGGAGAAATCTACGGCGGTACCAAGTCGGCATGGGACTACGGGCCACTGGGCGTCGAGCTCAAGGAGAACATCAAGCGCCAGTGGTGGAAGTCCGTCGTCACCTCCCGCGACGACGTCGTCGGCCTGGACAGCGCGATCATCCTGCCGCGCCAGGTGTGGGTGGCCTCTGGCCATGTCGCGGTGTTCAACGACCCGCTGGTCGAGTGCCTGAACTGTCACAAGCGGCACCGTCAGGACCACATGCAGGAGGCCTACGCCCTCAAGAAGGGGCTGGATGATCCCGACGCCGTGCCGATGGACGAGATCGTCTGCCCGGACTGTGGCACCAAGGGCCAGTGGACCGAGCCGCGTGACTTCAACATGATGCTCAAGACCTACCTCGGCCCGATCGAGTCCGAGGAAGGCATGCACTACCTGCGTCCGGAGACCGCGCAGGGCATCTTCGTGAACTTCGCGAACGTGGTGACCACCGCGCGCAAGAAGCCGCCGTTCGGCATCGGCCAGATCGGCAAGAGCTTCCGCAACGAGATCACGCCGGGCAACTTCATCTTCCGCACCCGGGAGTTCGAGCAGATGGAGATGGAGTTCTTCGTCGAGCCGTCGACGGCTCCGGAGTGGCACAAGTATTGGATCGAGAACCGCTTCCAGTGGTACGTCGACCTCGGCATCAACCCGGAGAACCTGCGGCTGTACGAGCACCCGCTGGAGAAGCTGTCGCACTACAGCGCCGGCACCACCGACATCGAGTACAAGTTCGGCTTCGCCGGCAACCCGTGGGGTGAGCTCGAGGGCATCGCAAACCGCACCAACTTCGACTTGAGTACGCACGGTGAGCACTCGGGCGTCGACCTGTCGTTCTACGACCAGGGCACCGACACCCGGTTCGTGCCCTACGTCATCGAGCCCGCAGCCGGCCTGACCCGCTCGCTGATGGCGTTCCTGGTCGACTCGTACCGCGAGGACGAGGCCCCCAACGCCAAGGGTGGCGTCGACAAGCGCACGGTGCTGGGGCTCGATCCGCGCCTGGCGCCGGTCAAGGCCGCGGTGCTGCCGCTGTCGCGCAACGCCGACCTGTCGCCGAAGGCCCGCGACCTGGCCGCTGAGCTGCGCAAGAACTGGAACGTCGAGTTCGACGACGCCGGCGCCATCGGCCGCCGCTACCGTCGCCAGGACGAGATCGGCACGCCGTACTGCATCACGGTCGACTTCGACTCGCTCGAGGACCACGCCGTGACCATCCGCGAGCGTGACGCCATGACCCAGGAGCGCGTCGCCATCGACGCCGTCGGCGACTACCTCGCGGTGCGCCTCAAGGGCTGCTGAGTTCTTCCGTCGAGCGTCGTGAAAACCTCCAAATCGCCCTAGATTTGGGGGTTTTCGCGTTCCAGCTCAAACGGAAGGCGCCTCTGGTTCGGGAGCGGAAAAATTGCCGCCGGGGACCTGCCGCGGGCTCGAATAGGCTTGTGAGCCATAGGGCCAAGGGACGCTTGAGGGGGCGGCAGTGACGATTCTCGGCGCATTTCTTTCGACGTGGGACGACGCGCGGGCGGCGTTCGGGTCGGGCACACCGGTTGGCGGTTCCGAATTCGATATGAGTGCCCAGTTCCACGAACTGCGCAGCACGGTCCTGTCTGCGGCGCCGGGAGGGGAGTGGACGGGCACCGCGGCCGAGGCGTACGACGGCCGTAATCGCGAGCATGCCGGGACCATCGGCAGGCTCGCCGAACTCGACCGGCGCCTCGGGGCCGAGGTCGATCGGTCTGCGGCTGTGGTGACGGCGGGACGCCGCGAGCTCGACGCCGTCAAACAGTGGGTCGTCGATGCCGCCGCCAGCGTGCCGCCGACCGCGGCGGGTGACCGTACGCTGCTGCCCGTGGTGGCCAAGGGGACGGCCGAGATCGCCGAGATCATCAATCGGTCCAATGCGGATATGGACGCCATCGCGGCGCGCATCCGGACGATCGGCAGCGGCTACGACAACCTCACCGGGCGCGACGGCCGCGACGGGCGCGATACCGACGATCCGAACGGCAAACCGACAGACCCGCCGCCCGGCACGCAGCCCGGCGACACCATCCCGCCGGCCCCGCCGTGGACGAAACATGATGGAGGGGCGGGGGATTGGGGTTCGCAGCCGTGGTACTCGCGCGCCGATGATGCTGCCTTCAAGGCCGCCATCGAAGCCGGCCTGCCGGTGATCGGCCTGAAATGGCCACATGCGGCCGACCTGCTCGACCATTACCTGGACAACACCGGGACGCCGTACAAACTCGACGTCAACGCCATGATGAACGACATTCCACAGATGCGGGCGCGCGCGGACGCGAAGGTCAACGACGAGGTGAATCGGATTGCGGCGCAGGCGTCGGCGACGGGGCAGTATGGCGAACCGGTGGCGTTCCGGACGGGCTGGGACGGCTACTACATGGATGCCGAGGCGAATCCCGACTGGTACCACGCCGTCGGTGGCGTCGACATGTCGGTCGGCGGGGTCGTGACGGTCTATCCGCCGGAGACGCCCGGCGGACCGCCGCGAGTGCACGTCGAATCTCAGGTGAACGTCGCCGACCAATACAACTGGGACGAAGGGAAGCAGACCGACGTGGGACCCATCACCATTACCGACAAGGACATGGGCGGCCTCCAGACCGCCGGAATGGCACGTGAATTCGAGATCGCGGGGGCGTCGTCCGTCGCGATGTACGACGGCGTCCCGCGATGATGCGGTACCTGAGCGCGCTGGCCGCCGCCTTCCTGGTGCTGTGGGTGTTGTCCGCGTGTTCGACAGAGGCGAAAAGGGGAAGCCAGAAAGTGTCTGCTGAAACGGCCACGGAATTCGGCGATGTGACGTTGCCGAAGGGTGTCGAAGTCCTTGCCACCGATACCGATTCGGGCCGGGACACCCGCTATCGCCTGGCAATGCGGATGACCGACAGCCAGCTGCGCGACTTTCTGGCCCAGTTCCCGGCAGCGCCGCGGCCGTCGGAGATTCCGAAAACCATTACGGTGCTCGCCGGACCGTCTCTGGTCGACGCGCCCAAGCCCCTGTTCCTGCAGGACAAGATCACCACCAAGGCCCACCGGCTGGTCAACCGCGAGGTCGTCGTCGACCAACGCGGGCCCGGCGAGATCTACGTCCACGTGTCGCTGTACACCACCTGAGCCGGATTGCTGAGCGGTCTGTCAGCACCCGCCGTCGATCCCGTTGGGCTTTCGGTATAGCGTGCGGGCATGACGCGAGTTTCGGTGATCACCGGCGGCGCCGGCGGCATGGGTGTGGCGACGGCCAAGATCGTCGGGCAGGACCACTCGGTGGTGCTGGCCGACGTACGGCAGGACCGCCTCGACGCGGCGGTGGCCGAACTGGCCGGCCTCGGCATCGCCGCAACCCCCGTCAACGCCGATGTCACCGACCGCGCCGCAGTGGACCAACTGTTCTCGACTGCAACAGGTCTCGGTCCCCTCGTCTCGGTGATCCACACCGCCGGCGTGAGCCCCAGCATGGGCGCGGCGGACTACGTGACGCGCACCAACGCGGTTGGCACCGTGAACGTCAACGAGGCGTTCTACGACGTCGCCCGCGACGGCGCGGCGATCGTCAACGTCGCGTCCATGGCGGCACACCTGTTGCCCGACCAGATCGTCCCGACGGCGAAATTCCCGCTGGCGCTCACCGACGTCGACGCATTCCTGGCCGAGATCGCGGCCGCCTGCGCGTTCGCGCCCGAGGAATTGCGTTCGGGCATGGCCTATGGCGTGAGCAAGAACTTCGTCAAGTGGTACAGCAGTGCGCAGGCCGAGCGCTTCAACGCCAAAGGACTGCGCATCGTCTCGGTCTCCCCGGGTTCGGTCGACACCGAGATGGGCCTGCTGGAGGCGGACGCCGGCGCCGGCGCGATGGTCATGAACGCCGCGGTCCCGCGCTGGGGCAAGGCCGAAGAGATGGCGGCGCTGTTCGCGTTCTGTGCCAGTGACAAGGCCGGATATCTCACGGGCACCGACATCCTCAACGACGGTGGTGTCGTCGCCTCGATGCGCGAACGCGCCCGCGTCGCGGCCGCCCAGGCCTAGAACCGGCCGCCACCGCCGGAGAAACCGCCACCGGAGCCGCCGAAAGTCGTCGAGCTCCAACCGCCGCCGTGGCTGTGACCGCCGCCCCGGAGCATGCCCGACAGCAGACCGCCGATGACGATGCCGCTGAGGTCCGCGCCGGTACTCGTACCGGTCTGCGCGTAGGCCTGGCGCGCGGCGCGGACGTCGGCGTCGGCGTGCGATTGGGCCTGCGCGGCAAGGGCATCCGCGGCATTGGCCTGCTCGATGGCGGCCGCCACATCGGTGGACTGAAGCGACTGCGCGGCATCCAGGCGGCGCTGGGCCTCGGCCAGCCGCGTGCGGGCTTCAGAACCCACGCTGCCACGGCGGGTGTCGATGAAATCCGAGACGCCGCGTACGCGGGATTGCGCCGCCAGCAGGGCCTGACCGAACGACTGTCGCAGCCGGTTCAGGGCAGCGGTCTCCTCGGCGATGGTGGCGAGCAGCTTGTCCAGCTGCGAGTCGGCGGCGGTCAGTTGCGTGAAGGCGCTCAACGGGTCGGTTGCGCCGGTCGCCTGCGCGTTCGAAACAGCTTGCACCGCGGCGGTGCGCGCTGCCGTCAGTTCGGCGGAGTGCGCTCCCGGCGGGATCGCGTCCGCGGCCGCGATTCCCTGCTGGATATCGGTGATCGCGGCGGGTAGCGCGCTGGTCGCGTGCGCGATGTCGTCCGCGGCGCTGTCGACGGCATCCAGCATCCGCTGCGCCTGTCCCAGCGCCGACTCGGCGGCGTGGATCGCATTGACCAGGGCGGCCTGACCGTCACCGGGCTTGCTGACCAGACCGCGGGCGGTGGTGATGTTCTGGTCGGCGAAGCGCAATCGATCCCGGGCGTCGTCCACATTGCCGGCCACCGACGTCAGGGCGGCCGGCGCGAACCGACCGTGCAACCCGGTCAAGGTCTGCTGCGCGGGCTCGACGCGCGCCGTGAGAACGACCATCTGCTGGGTCAGGGCGTCCAACCGGGTCGGGGCGTTGATCACCAGATCACGCAGCTGATGGAAGGCCGTGCGCTGGTTCTCCAGTTCCTTGTCGGCGCGGGCCGCCGCGACGACGACCTGGGTCAGCAGGTCGCGCCGCTGCTGCGGCGTCTCGGGCATCGCGTCGTCGAGGGTCTGACGCACGCTGAACGCTTGTGCCATGGCCGTTTTCGCGTTCTGGACCGCTGTGGTGAAGGGTGCAGTGTCGCGCTCGCCGAACTCGCCGAGCGCAAGCGCCAGCTCGTTGTCACTGGTGCGCACTGCATTGTCGACCTCGACGAGGATCGACTTGGACAGGTCCTCCAAGGTCTCCAGCGACATCGTCGCGAGGGCATTGGCATCGGTGGCGTCGGCCTGCTGGGCGGCGTTCAGGTCGGCTTTCCGGCGCTGCCCGCGCCGACGCCGGACCCACCAGATCAATCCGGCCAGTGCGAGGCCGATCGCCGCCAGCGCGGCGATCAACCCGACCCAGTTGAACGGCGGAGTCGGCGCTCGAAGCCCGTCGGCCGCAGCGACGGCCGCGCCGGCCCAATTGCGGTCGTGCAGCTTCGGTTCGACCGCATCGCGGCGCAATTTGTCGACGTCCACGTCGCCCGTGGCGGCCTTCGGGACCAGGAGCGCATAGGCCCGATCCTCGATCGCCACCGCGAGGATGGCGTCGTGGTCGCCGAGAAAGCTTTGGCGCCAGGTGTTTTCCGCCCAGCCGCGGGGATCGGCTCCGGAGAAGCTGTCGACGTAGACCACCCACAGCCGGGTGCCCCGCTTGTCGTACAGCTGTTGCACGGCGCCGGAAACCTCGCTCCGTTGCTGCGCGTTCAGCGCGTCGGCCCTGTCGGTGACGTAGTCCGGCAGCCGCATGGGTGGCTCGGCGGACGCGGCCGGAGCCACCAGCGTCCCCACCATCAGGACCGAGATCATCAGCCAGAGCAGCCGCACGATGCGCATGCCGCCCAATGTAGTGACAGGGTATGTGGTAGTCAGGTGCGGCCGGGCTGGCAGACTTCGGCCGTGGGCATCGCAAGCGACGGATACAGTGACTTCGACCGGGAGCGGCTGGTCGGGGAGGGCGTGAAGAGCGCCGCGCTGCCCGGTACCGATGCCGGCCACCGCACCGATTTCGCGCGTGACCGGGCCCGCGTTCTCCACAGTGCCGCGCTCCGCCGGCTGGCCGACAAGACCCAGGTGGTCGGGCCCCGCCAGGGCGAGACTCCGCGGACCCGGCTCACCCACTCGCTCGAGGTGGCCCAGATCGGACGTCACATGGCCGTGGGGCTGGGTTGTGACCCCGACCTGGTGGACCTCGCCGGTCTGGCCCATGACATCGGCCACCCGCCGTACGGCCACAACGGCGAGCGCGCGCTCGACGAGATCGCCAAACCGTTCGGCGGGTTCGAGGGCAATGCCCAGAATTTCCGCATCCTGACCCGGCTCGAACCGAAAACGCTTGACAGTCAAGGACGCTCGGCCGGGCTCAACCTCACCAGGGCGGCGCTCGACGCCGTGATCAAGTACCCCTGGTTCCGCGAGGACCGCGTGAAGTTCGGTTTCTACGACGACGACGCGGCCGCCGCAGCCTGGGTGCGCGAGGGCGCCCCGGACGAGCGGTTGTGCCTGGAAGCTCAGGTCATGGACTGGGCCGATGACGTCGCGTACTCGGTGCACGACGTCGAGGACGGCATCATCTCCGGCCGTATCGATCTGCGCGTGCTCGCCGACGCGGACGCCGCCGACACCCTGGCGCGCCTCGGTGCGCGGTCCCATCCGACGGTCACGCACGACGACATGCTGGCGGCCGCCGCGCGGTTGTCGCAGCTGCCGGTGGTCACCGGCGTCGGTAAGTACGACGGCTCGGTCGCGACGTCGGTGGCGCTCAAGCGGCTCACCAGTGAGCTGGTCGGGCGGTTCGCCAACGCCGCGGTCAGCGAGACCAAGAAGCAGGCGGGGCGCGCGACCATGCGCCGTTTCGAGGCCGATCTCGCGGTGCCGAGTCTGGTCCGCGCCGAGGTCGCGGTGCTCAAGATGCTGGCGCTGCAGTTCATCATGTCCGACCATCAGCATCTGCAGATTCAGGCCGACCAGCGCACGATGGTCCGCGAGGTCGCGCTGGCGCTGTGGGGCCAGGCCCCGGCGAGCCTCGACCCGCAGTTCGCCGCCGAGTTCGCCCTCGCGGACGACGACGGCGCCCGGCTGCGGGTGGTCGTCGACCAGATCGCCTCGTACACCGAGACGCGGTTGGAACGCGTCCACGAGGCGCGCTCGCCGCGCCCGCTCGACTGAGTCCATATAGCGTCCGCGTAGTGGTCGGGTAGCGCCCGCCTACACTGGGCGCGTGGCCGGCCGGATTCCTGATCGCGATATCGCGGCCATTCGTGAACGCACCCGCATCGAGGACATCGTCGGCGAGCATGTGCAGCTGCGGCGTGCGGGTGCCGACTCGCTCAAAGGCCTGTGCCCGTTCCACGACGAGAAGTCCCCGTCGTTTCATGTGCGGCCCAACCACGGCCAGTTCCACTGCTTCGGATGCGGTGAGGGCGGCGACGTCTATGCCTTCGTGCAGAAGGTCGAGCACGTCACCTTCGTCGAAGCCGTCGAACTCCTCGCCGACCGGCTGGGCTACACCGTCAGCTACGAGGGGGCGTCCGCCACCAACGTGCAGCGGGACAGGGGCAGCCGTAGCCGGTTGCTCGCCGCCAACACCGCCGCGCAGGAGTTCTACGCCGAGGCGTTGCAGTCGGCGGAGGCCGCCGCGGCCCGGCAGTATCTGATCGACCGAAACTTCGACGCCGACGCGGCCAAGCGTTTCGGCTGTGGGTTCGCGCCGTCGGGCTGGGACACCCTGACAAAGCACTTGCTGCGCAAGGGATTCACCTTCAAGGAGCTGGAGGCCGCCGGGTTGTCCCGGGAGGGCCGCCGCGGCCCGATGGACCGATTCCACCGTCGGCTGCTCTGGCCCATCCGGGGTGCGACGGGTGAGGTGATCGGGTTCGGCGCCCGCCGCCTGTTCGACGACGACCAGATGGAAGCCAAGTACGTCAATACACCGGAAACGGTGCTGTACAAGAAATCGAACGTGTTGTTCGGCCTCGATCTGGCCAAGCGTGACATCGCCAAGGGGCATCAGGCCGTCGTCGTCGAGGGCTACACCGACGTCATGGCCATGCATTTGGCCGGCGTGACCACCGCGGTCGCGTCCTGCGGCACCGCCTTCGGCGACGAGCACCTGTCGATGCTGCGGCGACTGATGATGGACGACAACTTCTTTCGCGGCGAGCTGATCTACGTTTTCGACGGAGACGCCGCCGGCCGCGCTGCCGCCGTGAAAGCCTTTGAGGGCGAACAGAATTTGACCGGCCAGTCGTTCGTCGCGGTGGCTTCCGACGGCATGGACCCGTGCGATCTGCGCCTGGCGGCCGGAGACGGGGCGCTGCGGGATCTGGTGGCGCGCCGAACACCGTTGTTCGAGTTCGTGATTCGCACCGCTCTCGAAGAGCACGACCTGGACAGTGCCGAGGGCCGAGTGGCGGCGCTGCGCCGCTGCGTGCCGTTGGCGGCCCGGATCAAGGACCCCACCCTGCGTGACGAATACGCCCGCCAATTGGCCGGCTGGGTCGGTTGGGATGATGTGGCGCAGGTGATTTCACGGGTCCGCGAGTCGGCCAAGTCGGGTCCGGCGACGTCGAAGCGGGACAGCCGGCGCCCGGCGGCGCCGGCGGCCCCGGCCGCGACGGTGGGACGGCCGAATCCGAAGGACCCGACGTTGTGGCCGCAGCGGGAGGCACTCAAGTCGGCGCTGCAGCACCCGGCGATGGCCGGCCCGGTATTCGACGGGCTGCCCGTCGACAGCTTCACCCACCCCGGGTACGCGGCAGTCCGGCAGGCGATCACCACCGCCGGTGGCACGGCCTCGGGGATGGGTGGCGCGGAATGGATCGAGGCCGTACGCGAGGCCGGGCCGGCCGCGGCGAGCCTGCTCACCGAACTATCGGTCGAGTCCTTCCAGGTGGAAGAGGACAGGCTGCCGCGGTACATCGCGAGCGTGCTGGCCCGGCTGCAAGAGGTCTGGGTGGGCCGCGAGATCGCGGAATTGAAGTCGAAATTGCAGCGGATGTCGCCGGTGGAGCAGAGCACCGAGTACCACGCCCTGTTCGGTGACCTCGTCGCCATGGAGCAGTACCGGCGCAGCCTGCTGCAGCAGGCCAGCGGTGACGACCTCAGCTGAGCCTTTCCGTCTGCTGTAACACGCGGAACCACCGTGCGCGATATGGTGGGGCAGAACCGACCGTAGGGGAGAGCTCACCATGACCATTCGGGCAACCCGGCTCTTCGCCGCAGCAGCGCACGTGGCCACCGCAGTGGCTGCCCCGGTCATCGTCGCGCTGAGCAGCGCCCCGGCCTCGCAGTCGACGGCGGACGGCGGGTGCCTCGCCTGGTTCGGCAACAAAGAAGACGGCAACTGCATGGGCCGGTCCAATGGGCAGCCCGTGAACGTCGGCACGCCGTGGGGCGTCTGGGGTCCCAGCGCCGGCGTCAGCAGCGGTCCGCTGCTGCCGGGCCAGAGCTGGAACCAGCCGCTCGGCTGACGGTTCTCGAACCGGCAGCCGCCCGGGGGCAGTCGTCAGGCCTGCCGGTCAGTCGTGAATGGACTCCGGATGCAGCACCGTGGTCTGCGAATCGATGGCGGTCAACCGCACCATGTTCGGGTCCGGTGACACCTTGTCGGCCAGCCTGCGCCGGCCCGCATCCAGCATCGCCTTGGTCTTCGGGCTCTCGGTGATGGCGCGGTAAGTGCCGGCGATCTGCTCGTAACGGCGACGGCCTGCCTTGGCTCCCAGAACATAGCCAACGGCCATGACGGCGACGGCTCGGATCACTGGACCCCTCCCTGATGACGGTGCTTGGCTCCATCCTGCCTCACGATCGCCGATGCGTCTGGCCCGACCGGCGGCTACCAGCCGATTCAAAGATCCGCGCAGTCATGCGCTAGAGTCATGCCTCGGTTCAGGGACACGCGCCCAGGGCCTGAGCACAATCCCCTGTAGCTCAATTGGCAGAGCTCCCGACTGTTAATCGGGCGGTTATTGGTTCGAGTCCAATCGGGGGAGCAACGGTGACCAGCACGAAAGTGCTGGTCATTTTGCGTTTTGACGGCGGGTGCTGCCACCGGTGCGGGTTCTGCGCCGAGCGTGGGGCTTGCCGTGGCGCTGCCCGGCGTGTCGTCTCGGAGAGCCCCACGCTCGGCACGCGCGCAGCGTTTTGGTGGCGGCGCTCAGGGGTACCCGCAATATATGAATGAATCGCCTCCCTCGACTGGCGCCATGGTGCCGGGCCTGGTGACCATCGGCACGAGTTTCGTGGCACTGGTCGTCGGTGCCGTCGCGATGGTGGCCGGATATTTGACGTTCGGCGCAGTGGCGATGATCGTTTCGCTGGCTGCTGCGACATTCGGCGCCGTGTGGTTGCTGTCGGGCATGTTGCTCGGCGAGCATCACCATTCGCACGGTCGGCACGCCTGATCCCGCGCAGGAGCGCGGTGGAGAATAGGGGACCAAATCGATGTCGGACGTCGGTCAGCTGGTGGGCGCGACTGCTTATGACCTGTCGGGAGCCAGGATCGGCAAGATTCACCAGGTGTACCTCGATCAGAGCGGACAACCGAGATGGGTGTCGGTTCATCTCGGATTGTTAGGCATCTCGGAGCCGCTGGTCCCGTTGGCCGGCGTGCGAGACGGTGACGACGGTTCGGTGCGATTGGCAGTCGCGAAAGACATCGTCAAGTGTGCTCCGTCGATCGACGGTGCGGGTCACGTCACGCCGGCAGAGGAGGCCGGGTTGCGCAAGCATTACGGAATGTCTGCGGAGCAGACAACCGGGCTGGACGCAGTCCAGTCGCTGTCTTCAACCTCGGGCAAACGCCTGCTGGATGCCGCTGCCGCGGCGGCGGGAATCGGCGGCACGGCAGCGAACACCGCCGCGCGCACCGCTGAGCCGGAGTCGCTTTCTGATGACTGCGATGACCCGCTCAGAGAACCGTGAGGTGTGAGCCGGGCTCGGCAGCGGACTCGGCAGGCCCGAGGTGCAGGATCGGAAAGGGGCGTCCGTCGCCGTCGGTTTCCGAGCGGCTCAAGGTGACGAAGCCGTGGCGATGGTAAAAACCGACGGCTTGTGAATTTTGCTCGTTCACGTCGACAACCAGGCCCGGGTTCTTGGCCATCGCGTCGGCCAGCAAGACCGATCCCACGCCGCGGCCACGATGCTGCTGGTCGATGAACAACATCTCCAGGCTCCCGTCTGCGACGCCCGCGAATCCGACGGGCACGCCATCGGAGTCCGCCACGGTCACCTCGACCAGCTTCAAGTACTCCTCGGCCAGCCGGCGTTCGTAGAAGTCGATGTCATCGACGGTCAGGAAGTCGTGTGTCGCTTCGACCGCGCTTCGCCAGATGCGCACCAGTTCAGGCCATTCCGTGGGGCCATGGCAGGGGCGGAGCGCGAAGCGATGAGGGGTGGTCACGTTCACAGGGTACTGACAGGATCGGTGACCTCACCAAGTAAGAAGTTGTTCCGGGCCCGGTTCTTCCTCACCGTCCGCCGGAACGGGATCGAGTAAGTCGCCCCAATGCTTGAGGGCGGTGCGTACCGCGTCGGGACGGGACCCGCCCGCTAGCCGCAGGGAATGCCCACCGGACAGCTCGACCAATGCCTCGGCCAGCACGTAGGGCGACATGTCCGAGTCGTGGGCGACGCCGATCAATTCCACGGCGGCGTCTTGCCAACGCCGCCGTTGCAACCCAACGAGGACGCCGACGGCAAGGGCCAGGACGCGACGTTGTGCCTTGTTACCCGAGGCCGGCCACGTCCCGCCGCCGTACAGCCCAGCGACGCCTCCGGGCAAATCACCGTCGTACTCTGGCGGTCCACCACCGACCGTGATTGACATGGCCATTGATTACCCCTGCCATGGCGCCACCAAACGCGCAGCTATCCGGAGCGGTGCTTGCGCGCCGCCCCGGATGTGCCGATCTGGTTACTTGTTCTTCGATCCGGGTTTCTTGGATCCGGCGCTCCTCGGCCCGGTGTTCTTCGGACCGGAGTTTGTCGGAGCCGACGTTGCCTTGGAGTCCTGTTTCGGTGGCTTCACCTTGGTGGACGCTGCCGGTGCCGCGGTGTCGGTATCGGTCACCGAAGCGTTGGGCGCCAACGCTTTTGGAGATGCCAGCGTTGCCGGGGTCGCAGGCGTTGCGGGCGTGGCCGGGATTGCCCGTGTGGCCGGCGTTGCCGGAGTGGCGGGGGCCGCGGGAGTCGCCGGAGTGGCTGGCGTTGCCGTGACGGACACCGCCGCGGGCAAGACCGGTGTTGTTGAAGCGTCCGCGGTCGCCGTCGTGCCCGCAGTCTTCGCCGCCGGCATGCTATCGCTGGAGACGGCCTTCGTTGTCGACAGCGTCTGGTCGGCAAGGGTTTTGGTGGTGGCACTCAGTGTCGTGAGGGCGGTCACCGGGACCGCGGTGGGAGCCGGCGGATCGACCGGTGTCTGCGGATGCGTCGCAGTCCATTGCGCGATGACGTTGGCAGCGGCCTTGGGCGTCCAATCTGTTCGGAAGACACCGAGAGTGTCCTGATCGCTGGTGCTGCCGGTGTTGCGGTCACGGGTGGTGTAGATGAACACCGGCCCGGTGTAGTTGAAGCTGCTCCACGAGTTGATGAAGTTGGAGATGAACGAGGCCTGCGTGGCCTCGTCGACGACAGAGGTCGGCTCGCCGTATTCGGTGGCCCAGATCTGCTTGCTGCCGTCACCTGCCGCGACCATCTCCTGATGGATCGTCGCCAGCTGGTTGATGGGCGCCATCGGCCCGTACGGTGTGCCGTTTCCGAAGGGCACCTGGTACTGGTACGGGTGGAACGACAGCGCGTCGAAATACCCCTGAGCTCCGTTGTCATACATGTCCTGGATGTATGACGCCGCGTTGATAGCCAGGCCAGGGGTGTCGGTGACCCAGCCGACGACGCCTCCGATCACTTTCGCGTTCGGATCCGCGGCTTTGATCGCCGGGTACGCCGCCTGCAGCAGCTTGGTGTACGCCGCCGGATCGGGTGTCGGGTACCAGGAGGGTGCCGCGTTGGGCTCGTTCCATACCTCGTAGGCCGATACCTTGCCGGCGTAGCGCTGCGCTACTGCGCTGGCATACTGCGCATACTGCGCGTTGTCCGCCGGCGGCGTGGCCACGGCTGGATCACCCGCTGGTACGGCCCACGCCGGCGTGGCGTTGAGCACGCCGAGAATGCCCATGTTGCGAGCGGCGGCAGCGTTCACCAGGGTGTCGACGGTGCTCCAGTTCCAATAGCCCTGTGCGGGCTCGACGTTGTTCCAGGGGATCAGGATCCGGACGTTCTGGACGCCCAGCGACTGCATTTCGTCGAGTGTCTTGTTGATGTCGGCCGTCGACATCCCGATGATGTCCGAATCGGCGAATCCGACCGTCGTGTTGGAGTCGGTGATCGCTGCAGACAACATGTAAGGCACCGGTCCGGGACCGGTGCCTGCGCTCGCAAATAATAAACCTGCAACCCCGACTGGCAATGCCGTCGAGATTGCCGCCGTCACAGCGGTCTTGACCACCGGCCTCTTGGATTGACCTCTCTTCTGCCTGCGCCACATCGAATTTCCCCTAGTCGCAATGGATTTCGCGCCCGGCTAACTCCAACCGGGCGGCAAAGACAATGTCTGAGTGCCCCGCGGATCGACCGGGCAAACCATGCCGATCTCAAAAGGCTTGGTGCGCAGGCACGTAGGCTGACCTCATGCGGCCCATCAGTTACACGTCAGCGTTTGTCCTGCTCGCGGGGGCGGCCCTGCTCACTGCCGGGTGTGGCTGGAGTCCGAAAGGCCCGGATCCCGCCCCGCAGGCCGACAAGTGCACGCCCGCTGACGGGCCGGCGCAGAACGTCGTGACAGCGTCCATCTACGCGTTGCCGGCACCGCCGTCGGGCAAGTGGACGCAGATGGGCAGCGGCCACACCGCGAATTGTGCGCTGTACTGGGTGCAGGTCGGCCAGAACAACTCGACGCCGGACAGCCCGCAACAGGTGGTGTTCTTCAACAAGAACACGATGCTCGGTACGCCGACCGCCGACGCGCGGCCGTACATCACCGTGACGGCGAGTGCTCCGGACAGCGTGACGGTTCAGTACCAGTGGCAGCAGGCCAAGGATCAGCCGGGAATGCCCACGGGTATCGGCAGCGTGCGGTTCACCGTCGACGGTGGTGCGCTCAAGGCGCTGGATCCGATCCCCGGGCCGTAACCGTCAGTGTGCGGCGAGTAGGCCGCGCATGATTCCGACGGCGGCCGCCAGGGTTTCTCGGTCGGAGTTGTCGAGTTCGGCCAGGAACGGGTCGATGGCCTTGCCGCGGTCGGCGCGGACCTGAGCCAGGGCCGCGACACCCTGCGGGGTGATGCTGATGAGCACGGCGCGAGCGTCGTCGGGGTCGACGGTGCGGGACACCAGCCCGGCGTCCTCGAGCCGACGGACCTGGGTCGTCATGGTCGGCTGCGAACAGTGGTCGATCGCGGCGAGGTCGGAGATGCGGGCGCTGCCTTCGCCTTCGATGGTGGCGAGCAGTCGAGCCTGGGCGAACGGCAACGAGAGCCGGACGCGCTGATTGGCCAAGCGGTTGATGCGTGCAACGACGGCGAGGAGATCCGAGGCGAGAGTTGTTTCGGTCGCCGGTGCAGCTGTCATGTTCAACATGGTTTCATAGATTCTCTATGTAGTCGAACAACCGCCGCGAGTGGTGACGGTCACAACGCTGTTGAGTTTACTCGTCAAAACGCCTGGCAGAATTGTGCAATGACTGCTGCCGGCACCCGAGACAAGGCCGGTCCCCTCAATCCGGGCGAGTACGCCCAGGCCGCTGTGATGGCGGCGCTGAGCGCGGCCACCGCCATCATTGCCGTCGTCGTCCCGTTCGCCGCGGGCCTCGGCATGTTGGGCACGGTCCCGATGGGGCTGCTCGCTTACCGCTACCGGCTTCGGGTGCTGGTGGCCGCGGCCGTCGCCGGCAGCACCATCGCGTTCCTGATCGCCGGGATGGGCGGCTTGATGACAGTGGTGTTCTGCGCCTACATCGGTGGCCTGACGGGCATCGTCAAACGGACGGGCCGTGGCATCTTCACGGTGCTGTGGGCCTCGGTGGTGGCGGGAGTGGCGTTCGGCGCCTATGTCATCGGCATTCTGCTGTTGGTGGGGCGGCTGCGGGAGCTGATCTTCGCGTCGATGACCTCGAACATCAACGGAATCGCCAACATTGTCGCTGCGGTGCCCGGCGGCGAGCGCGCGGCCGAGGATCTGCGCACCGGGTTCGCCACCTTCCTGCACTATTGGCCGGTGCCGGTGATGTTCTCGATGATCCTGCACATCGTGGTCGTCACGCTGCTGGGCTGGTGGGCGCTGTCGCGAGTCTTGAAGCGGCTGTTCGGCATTCCCGACGTCCACAAGCTCGACACCGTCGAATCCACCGGTCCGGTGGCGCCGGTCCCGGCCCGGCTGCGCGACATCCGATTCCGGTACCCGGGTACCAATCGTGATGCGCTCGGGCCGGTGAGCATGGACATCAACGCCGGTGAGCACGTCGCCGTCACCGGTGCCAATGGATCGGGCAAGACCACGCTCATGCTCATGCTCGCGGGCCGCGCACCGACCGCCGGCACCATCGACCGACCGGGTGCGGTGGGGCTCGGCCGGGCCGGTGGCACCGCCGTGGTGATGCAGCATCCGGAGAGTCAGGTGCTCGGCACTCGAGTGGCCGACGACGTGGTCTGGGGCCTGCCGTCGGGGACTACCACCGACGTCGAACGGCTGCTGGGTGAGGTCGGTCTGAGTGGTATGGCCGACCGGGACACGGGCGGGCTGTCCGGCGGCGAGCTGCAGCGCTTGGCGGTCGCGGCCGCCCTGGCCCGTGAGCCGGCACTGCTGATCGCCGACGAAGTCACCAGCATGGTCGACCAGGAGGGCCGCGACGTGCTGCTCTCAGTGCTGTCCGATCTGACGCGGCACCACCGGACGTCACTGGTGCACATCACGCATTACAACGACGAAGCGGACTCGGCCGACCGGGTGGTGCGACTCGATGGCGCGAGCGACAACATCGAGATGGTCGCCACCGCGCCGGTGCCGATCGTGGCGCCCGGCATCGAACCCGGCGGCCCGGCGGTGTTCGAGGTCCGGGGCGTCGGCCATCAGTACGGCAGCGGAACGCCCTGGGAATCAACGGCATTGCGTGACATCAGTTTCACCGTCCACGAGGGTGAGGGCGTGCTGATCCACGGGCTCAACGGCTCCGGCAAGTCGACGCTGGCCTGGATTCTGGCCGGACTCACCGTGCCGACCACTGGCAGCTGTCTGCTCGACGGCAAGCCGGTATCCGATCAGGTTGGTGCCGTGGCCATTTCGTTCCAGGCGGCGCGGCTGCAGTTGATGCGGTCGCGCGTGGGCCCCGAAATCGCCTCGGCGGCCGGATTCTCGCGGCGGGACACCGCTCGCATCAGGGAAGCCCTCGCGATGGTCGGGCTGGGCCCGGAGCTGGCCGACCGGCGGATCGATCAGCTCAGCGGAGGCCAGATGCGCCGGGTGGTGCTGGCGGGGTTGCTGTCTCGCCGTCCGCGGGCCTTGATCCTGGACGAACCGCTGGCCGGGCTCGATGCTGCCAGCCAGCGCGGTCTGGTGACGCTGCTCGCCGAATTGCGCCGCACCACCGGGCTGACGGTCGTCGTCATCTCGCACGACTTCGCCGGGCTCGATGAACTGTGCCCGCGCATCCTGCGGCTGCATCGCGGCGAACTCGCTGAAGCTCCGATCACTGCGGGAGGACGATCATGACCGCTCCCGCGACCCAGCGCCGGTCCATGGTGCTGCTGCGTCCCGTGCCCGGCACGTCGCCGGCCCACGAACTGTGGGCCGGCACCAAACTCATCGTGGTGGGGCTGTTCGGCGTGGTCCTGACCATGTATCCGGGCTGGGTGCCCATTGGCCTGGTCGCGCTGCTGGTGATGCTCACGGCGTGGCTGGCGCGCATTCCGCGCACCGTGCTGCCGTCGGTGCCGCGCCTGGTGTGGGTGCTGATGTTGGTCGGCGGCGGCACGGCGGCGCTGGCCGGCGGCGAGCCGTTCCTCGACATCGCGTCGGTGCATCTGGGGCTGGGCGGCTTCCTGAACTTCCTGCGAATCACCGTGCTGTCCCTCGTTCTGCTGGGCTTGGGCGGCCTGGTCTCCTGGACCACCAACGTCGCCGAAATCGCTCCTGCTGTGGCCACTTTGGGCCGCCCGCTGAAGTGGCTGCGGATCCCGGTCGACGAGTGGGCCGTCACGCTGGCCTTGGCTTTGCGCGCGTTCCCGATGCTGATCGACGAGTACCGCGTGCTGTTCGCGGCCCGTCGGTTGCGACCCAAGGTGCGGCCCGCAACCCGCCGGGAGCGCCGGCGGCAACGTCGCGCCGAGATCGTCGACCTGCTGGCGGCCGCGATCACGGTGGCGCTGCGCCGCGGCGACGAGATGGGCGACGCCATCACCGCGCGCGGTGGGGTGGGTCAGATCGTCGCGAGTCCGGCGCGGCCGGGATGGGCAGACGCGGTGGCGCTGCTGCTGGTGGTCGCGATGTGTGTGTTGTCGGTGTGGGTCGAGGTGGCGACCCCGCTGGCCACCCACCGGCTTTAGCGATCGGCGGCGGCGTTGGCAGCCCGCTGCGCGGCGGCCAGGGTCGCCGCGACCGGCGCGCGGCCCAGGAACATCTCGTCGAAAAACGGCCTGATGGCGACGAAGCCGGCCGGGAAGCCCGCGCCGCCCGGGGCTGGGAGACGAGGGCCGTCCAGCACTTGAAAGAAGGGCAGAACGTTGATCCCGCGCCGTTTCCAGTAGTCGAAGTAGACCGGCTGGGCACCGAGTACCGCGGGCACCGCTGCTCCTTTGGTGCCCAGGAACGCGTTTCCGTCGGTGCTGCCCATCCACGCCAGCACCGCACGCACGGCGTCGGGATGGCGGGTGGCCGAATTCGCGGCGGCGGCAATCCCGTTGGTGACGCTGACGCGGCCGGCCGGGCCGCTGGGCAACATCGCGACGCCCCAACGGAAGCGCGCTTGGTCGGCGATGGCAGCGAGGTTGTAGGTGCCCGACTGGAACAGTGCCATGCGGCCCTGCAGGAACTGGTTGCGGGAGAAGCCGCCATTGCCGTTGGTGTCGGCCGCTGACGGGGACACGTGGTCGGTATTGATCAGGCTGACCACATACTCGAATGCCTCCCGTGCACCGGGGTTGTCGAACGCGAACCGGTCGCCTTCGCTGAACGTGCCGCCGGCCGAGCCGATGTAGTTGAGGTAGATCCCCTGTAGATCGTTCGCGGCGTTGTAGCCCCATTGCCGCACCTGCCCGGCGTCGAATCCCGGCGTTCCGGCGTGGTTTCCGTGCTGGTCCAGCGTCAGTCGGGCCAGCAGCGGACGCAGGGTGTCATCGGGGCCGGGGGACCAGTGCAGCGTGTCCAGCTCGGCCGGGTCGATTCCGGTGGTCGCCAGCAGATCGGCGTTGTAGTACACCGCGATGCCACCGTCGGTCAGTTGCGGCACCGCCCACAAGGTTCCGTTGCGGGTGAACTGCTGGTTCACCGAACCGTCCCAGGCGTCGGAGGCGCCAGGGCCCAACAGTTTTCCGACGTCCAGGAGCCGGTCGGTGTCCGCGTAGCCGGCCAGGTAGGCATTGGACAGCCAGAAGATGTCGTCGGCGCCGCCGCCCGCGACATCGGTCCGCAGCGAATCGAAATACGACGCGTACGCGACGACGTCCACCCGGACCTCGATGTCGGGGTGCCGGCGGGTGAATTCCGCGAACGAGGCGCGGTATGCGGCCGCAACCTGGGCGTCCCATAGCCGCACTGTGACAATGGCTTTTCCGGCGTCCTGCGTCCGGCCCATGAGCACGGCGGCCACCAGCAGCACTGCCACGGCGGCGGCCAGGGCAGTCACGAAGCGGGTCGAGAACTTCATTTCATACCGGTGACGACGATCGAGCGGACGATGTGCCTGCCCAGCAGACTGAACAGCAGGATCAGCGGCACGATCGCGACGGTTGTTGCCGCCAGCACCACGGTCCACTGGGCGTCGAACTGGGACTGCAGCCCGGCGGTGGCGACGGTCAGCACGCGCCACGAGGAGCCGCTGGTGATCACCAGCGGCCACATGAAGCTGTTCCATTGCGAGACAACGGTGATCAGGCCCAGCGTGACGAGGATCGACCGGCTGGCCGGCAGCACCACGTGCACGATGACGTCCAGGGTGCCGGCGCCGTCGATGCGGGCGGCGCGGATGAGGTCGGCCGGGATGGACCGGAAGTACTCGCGCAGCAGGAAAATCGCGTAGGGCGAGCCGAACGTATATGGCAGCACCAACGCCCAGAACGTGTTACGAAGTCCGGCCTCGGCCATCATCAGGTACAGCGGCACCACGGTGACCGTCGCCGGCACCATCAGCGTCGCCAGGTACAGCCAGAACAGGGCGTCCCGCCCCGGAAATTCCAGCCGGGCAAAGGCATAGGCGGCGGTCACCGAAAAGGTCAGCTGGCCCAACAGGATCACCGCGGTCATCAGGGCGGTCACCAGCGCGGCCCGGCCGAAGCCGGCATCGGCCAGCGCGGTGTAGTTGGACAGTGTCGGCGGATTCGGCACTGACAGCGGCGATTCCGTGTTGAACTGGCGGGCCGAGGTGAACGATGTCAGCAGGCCCAGAACGAATGGCACCAGCGTGATCGCGGCGGCGAGGGCAAGTACTGCGTAGATGGCCGCCGGCCGAGCCGGCGAGAACCATGGGGCGTTACGTGAGGTCATAGCTGACCCGTCGGCGGAAGTAGAGGTGCTGGACCAGCGTGACGCCGAGCAGCAGGACGAACAGAATCAGCGCCATCACCGCGGCGCGACCGACCGCTGCCGAACCGAATGCCTCGGCGTAGATGCGGTGCGCGATCAGATCCGTGCGGCCCTCGGGGCCGCCGCCGGTCAACGCGTAGACGGTGTCGAAAACCTGCGCCGCACTGACGATTCCCGTCACCAGGACGAAGAACAGCGTCGGCCGCAGCATCGGTAGGGTGATGCGGCGGAACCGTTGCCAGGCCGTCGCGCCGTCGATTCGGGCCGCGTCGTGAACGTCGCCCGGGATGGCGAGGATTCCCGCGAGGAAGAACAGCGTCACGTAGCCGACGTTGGTCCACACTGTGACCGCAGAAACCAGCGGTAGGGCCAACGTCGGGTCGGTCAGCCATTCGATGCGGTGCCCGAGAACCGTGCTGACGGCGCCGTCGGTGGGGCTGAGAATCCAGCGCCACAACACCGCGATCGCCAGCGGCGAGCAGATCCACGGCAGGACATAGAGCGTGCGGAAGAACCCGGTGCCCGGCAGTCCGCGGGCCAACAGCATGGCCGCCCCCAGTCCCAGGGCGGTTTGAATGGGCACCACCAGCGCGATGAAACCGAAGGTCACCGCCATCGAGCGGCCGAACGTCGGGTCGGTCAGCACGCCATGCCAGTTGTCGAGCCCGATGAACCGGATGGGGCCCAAGAGGTCCCACCGCTGCAGGCTCAGCCAACCGACCACCAGCATGGGGAGCAGCAGGAACATGACGACGCCGAACAGGCTGGGAGCGAGCAGCGCGTAGCCGGTCAGGGTATCCCGAAACCTGCGGCGTGCCACCGGATCATTAAAGCGTGTGGTGCTACTACGGTGTAGCCGTGACTGCGCTGCGACGGGTTGACGCCGACTTCCTGGCCTTGCCGCGCCATTTGCTGGCCGAGTCCGCGGTGTCAGCCGCGCTGGCCGCTGGCGCGAGCTACGCCGACCTCCGGGTGCACCGGATCACCACCGAGCACATTCAGCTGCGTGACGGCGAGCTGGAGACCTCGGTGGTGACCCGCGAGATCGGTCTCGCGGTCCGGGTCATCGTGGACGGCACCTGGGGTTTTGCGTCGCACGCCGAGCTGAACCCCGAGGTGGCGGCCGAGACCGCCCGGCGCGCGGTGCAAGTCGCGGTGGCGTTGGCGCCGCTGAATGCCGAACGCATCGAGTTGGCCCCGGAGCCCGTGTATGCCGAGGTGTCGTGGGTATCGCCGTATCGCGTCGACCCGTTCGACGTCACCGCCGCCGACAAGATCGCGCTGCTGGGCGAGTACTCGGGCCGATTGCTCGCGGCCGACGGAGTGGACCACGTCTCGGCGGGTCTGCAGGCAGTGAAGGAGCAGGTGTTCTACGCCGATGCCTTCGGTTCGTCGATCACGCAACAGCGGGTGCTGGTGCAGCCGATGCTCGAGGCCGTCGCCGTAGATGTCGCAGCCGGGGCCTTCGAAACGATGCGGACCCTGGCGCCGCCGACCGCTCGCGGGTGGGAAGCCGTGGCGGGTGACGAGGTGTGGGACTGGACAACCGAATTGGCCGAGTTGCCATCGTTGTTGGCTGAAAAGGTGAAGGCGCCGAGCGTGATTGCGGGCCGCACCGATCTGGTGATCGACCCGACCAATCTGTGGCTGACCATCCACGAGTCCATCGGCCACGCCACCGAATACGACCGGGCCATCGGCTACGAAGCCGCCTATGCCGGAACATCGTTCGCCACTCCGGACAAGCTCGGCACCATGCGGTACGGGTCGTCCATCATGAATGTCACTGCCGACCGCACCGTCGAACACGGCCTGGCGACCATCGGATTCGACGACGAAGGCGTCCGCGCGCAGAGCTGGGACCTGGTGCGCGACGGCGTCTTCGTCGGGTACCAATTGGACCGGGTGTTCGCGCCGAAGCTGGGGGTGGCCCGTTCCAACGGCTGCTCGTACGCGGATTCACCGCATCACGTCCCGATCCAGCGGATGGCCAACGTCTCGCTGCAGCCGGGTGCCGAGGATCTGAGCACCGATGACCTGATCAGCCGTGTCGAAGACGGCATCTACATCGTCGGCGACAAATCGTGGTCAATCGACATGCAGCGGTACAACTTCCAGTTCACCGGTCAGCGGTTCTTCAAAATTCGCGACGGCAAGCTGGATGGCCAGCTGCGCGATGTCGCGTATCAGGCAACTACCACCGACTTCTGGGGGTCGATGGAAGCCGTAGGCGGAGAGTCGACCTGGCGCCTCGGCGGGGCCTTCAACTGCGGCAAGGCCCAGCCCGGCCAAGTGGCCGCCGTCAGCCACGGCTGCCCGTCCGCGCTGTTCCGCGGAATCAATGTGCTCAACACACGAACTGAATCGGGGCGTTGATGATCAGTGCACCGCAGGTTGTCGACCTGGTTCTGGCCGAGGCCGCCCGCCGGGGTCGAGCCGACGAGACCATCGTCCTCGTGACGGACCGGTCCACCGCATCGCTGCGCTGGGCCCGAAACACCATGACCACCAACGGTGAGTCGGTGAGTCGTGAGACCACCGTCATTTCGATTGTCCGCCAAGGAGATAAGGCCCGGGTTGGCGCGATGAAATCCAGTGAGGTCGATCCGGACACCATCGCCGGCCTGGTCGCGGCGTCGCAGGACGCGGCACAGGCCGCGCCCGAGGCTCGCGACAGCGCACCGGCACTGACCGGTCAGGAGGTGCCCGACGACTGGGAGGCGCCGTCGCCGCTGACCGGTGCCGGCGTGTTCGGCAACATCGCCGCACGGCTCGTCGACGGTTTCCACCGCAGTGATGCGTTGTACGGCTTTGCCCGGCATGAACTCGACACCACCTATCTGGCCACGTCGGGTGGCATCCGGCGACGGTTCACCCAACCGACCGGCTCGGTGGAGATCAACGCCAAACGTGACAGCGCCAGTGCCTGGGCCGGGGTCAGCACCGCTGATTTCGCCGACGTGCCAATCGATTCCATGCTCGACGACCTGGGTCTGCGGTTGGGGTGGGCGGCGCGCACGGTGGATTTGCCCGCCGGTCGGTACGAGACGCTGATGCCGCCGTCGACCGTCGCCGACATGATGATCTACCTCGGCTGGAGCATGGACGGCCGCGGTGCCCAGGAGGGACGGACCGCGCTGTCGGCACCGGGTGGCACTCGGGTGGGGGAGAAGCTGACCGATCTCGGCCTGACGCTGTACTCGGATCCCTTTGCGCCAGGGCTGGATTGCCTGCCGTTCGTCGCGACATCGAGTTCGTCGGAGCGGGTGTCGGTGTTCGACAACGGCCTCGACATCGGCCGCGTTGACTGGATTCGTGATGGCGTGGTGAATGCGCTGGCCTATCCGCGTGCCGCCGCAGCGGAATTCGACGCACCCGTGGCCGTGCCTGCCGACAACCTACTGATGACAGGTGGCGCTGTGAGCCTGGCCGACATGATCGCCGGAACCGAACGCGGCCTGCTGCTGACCACGCTCTGGTACATGCGTGAAGTCGATCCGACGGTGCTGCTGCTGACCGGCCTGACCCGCGACGGCGTCTACCTCATCGAAGACGGCGAGGTGACGGCGGCGGTCAACAACTTCCGGTTCAACGAGAGTCCGCTGGACCTGCTGCGCCGGGCTACCGAAGCCGGCGTCAGCGAAACCACGCTGCCTCGCGAGTGGGGCGATTGGGCCACGAGGGCACAAATGCCGTCGCTCCGGATTCCGGACTTTCACATGTCGTCGGTCAGTCAGGCGCAATAACTTTCAGTACCGCGGCAACGTCGTCCTCTGTGGTAGCCCAGGAGCACACGAACCGAACGATCGGTCGTAGCGGGTCGGGAGCGTGAACGGCGAAATACTGGCGGACCCGCGCGGTGGTGGTGGCGTCGAGGACGACGAACACCTCGTTGGCCTCGGTCGGTGCGGCCAGTCGCAAGCCTGCTGCCGTCATCCCGGCGCTCAAGATTGCGGCCATGCGGTTGGCGTGGGCTGCGGTCTGCAACCACAGGCCGTCGCACAGCATCGCCTCGAACTGCGCCGAGACGAAGCGGTGTTTGCTCGCCAGGTGGCCGATCTGCTTCTGCACGAAGCGAATTCCGGGGAAGTGTGCAGGCCGGCGGACCAGCACGGCGTCACCGAACAGCAAGCCGTTCTTGGTGCCGCCGACGGTGACGATGTCGGCGTCGCCGATGGCATCGTGCGGATCGACATCAAGGGCGGCAACGGCGTTGGCGATCCGGGAGCCGTCGACGTGCACCAACAAATCGTGCTGGTGGGCGTAGTCGATGAAATCCGTCAGCGCGCCGGGTGACCAGACGCGGCCGTTCTCGGTGGATTGGGTGATGGTCACAATGCGGGGCTGGGAATGGTGGACCTCGCCGCGGCGGGCGAGGTGCCGGTCAAGAGCCTGTGGCGCGATCAGGCCGTCATCGCTGGGCAGGGGAGTCAGCTGCGCGCCGGACAGGCGCACGGGCCCGCCGGCTTCATCGAGCAACGCATGCGCGACATCGCTGCACAGAATCTCCTGCCACGGCTGCACTGCGGAGGCCAGCGCGATGATGTTGGCCGCGGTGCCGGTCAGCGCGAACAGCACGTCGGCGTCGGGCGCCTCGAAGGCCTCTCTGAGGGCCTGCGCTGCGCGTTCTGTGCTGGGGTCGGTGCCGTAGGAGCCCACCGGGCCCTGGTTGGCGCCGACGATGGCCGCTATCACCCGTGGGTGAGCACCAGCAGCGTTGTCGGAGGCGAATGCGGCCGAGACGGTCGAACCCATGCGTCGATGGTCTCATCGCGGCAATAATCCGGAGTGTGGAGGAGCTACTGACGTCCCTGATTGCATTGTCGCCGCCTGCTGATCGCCGGCTCAACGCGGCGATGCGGCAGACGTGTGCCGAGACGTTGGGCCTTGCGCCGTTGCCCTATGAAGAGGTGTTCGGGCCCGTGTCCGACGCCGAGCCCCTGGTGGCTGAGTTCGCCGAGCAATTCGCCACCGACGTGTCGGCGGTGACCTCGTCCCAGCGCGGGCAGCTCACATCGGTGCTGGGCGCCAACAGCTTTCGCGTCGTGACGCTGATGTTCGTCGCCGACTTCGTGCCGCGGGTGCGGGCCGGGTTCGCGGCGCTGGGCCTGCCGCGGTTGGTGGATCCCGACGGCTGGGATGGTCAGACCGATCCGGTGGACCTGCTGCTCAACCGGTTCGCCAGTTCCGTCGGGGCGCGCCGCGAGCTGGACCCGGTGACGACCGAGGTGGTGCGACTGCGCGGCGCTGCTGCGCACAACTGCCGGCTGTGCAAGTCGCTGCGCGAGGGTACGGCGCTGGATGCGGGCGGCAACGAGTCGATGTACTCCGAGATCGAGCTGTACGAGTCGTCGTCGCTGCTGGACGAGCGGCAGAAGGCGGCGCTGCGTTACGTCGACGCCCTGGTCTGGACGCCGGCGCGGATTCCTGCCGAGGTGGCCGCGGGCGTGCGGGCGCACTTCTCCGACGCCGAGGCCACGGAGATCACGTTGGATGTCATGCGCAACGCCATCAACAAGATCGCAGTCGCGCTGGGCGGTGACGCACCGCGGGTCGCCGAGGGCACCGAGCGCTATCTGCTCGGGGCCGACGGGCAGCCGGTTTTCTCCTAGGACGAAGGCTACGAGAGTTCGCGTTCTGCGGACGTGTCATCGTCTTTGGCCAGGTGCTGCAGGACTCGTTCGTTGAGCGCCGCGAGCATGTCGAGCTCGGCGGGGCTGAACAGGTCGACGAAGTTCTGTCGAACGTCCGCCACGTGCCTGGGGGCCGCCTTCTCGATGGCGGCGCGGCCGGCCGGCAGCAAGCGGACGATGGTGCTGCGGGCGTCGTCGGGGTTGGGTTCGCGGCTGATCAGTCCGTCCTTCTCCATGCGCCGAACTTGGTGGGAGACACGGCTTTTCTCCCAGTCCAGGGTGTTGGACAGGGCGTGGGCGGGCATGCGGTCGCCGTCCTGGCTCGAAAGCACCGCCAGCACTTCGTAGTCGGCCCCGGACAGGCCGCATCCCTGCAGGCGCCGGTTCAAGTGCACCTCGAGCTGATGATGCGCGTGTACGAAGGCCCGCCAGGCGCGGTCTTCGCGAGGGCTCAGCCAGTTCGGTTCCATCGGTCTCCAAGCTTGGTTGGTTGATGCATCAACCAACCTGGTCTATGGTGGAGGAGTCAACCTTTTTTCATCGTAAATCCAGATAGGACACCTCATGAGCAGCATCAGCATTATTGGCACCGGAAACATGGCCCGCGCCATCGGCGCGCTGGCGGTAGCGGGCGGTAACAGCGTCGAGGTCATGGGCCGCGATCAGGCGAAAGCCGCTGATCTGGCCAGAATTCTCGGCGGCAACGCCACGGTGGGTGAGTACGGTGCCGTCCCCACCGGGGACATTGTGATCGTGTCGGTGTTGTACGCCGATGTCGTTCCGGTCGTCGCGCTATATGGCGATGCCCTCGCGGGCAAGGTCATCGTCGACATCAGCAACCCGTTCAACTCTGCAGCCGACGGGCTCGCCATCCCCGATGGCACCTCGGTCGCGCAGGAAGTCGCCAAGGCGGCCCCGGCCAGTGCGAGCGTGGTGAAAGCGTTCAACACCGTCTTTGGGGTGGTCCTCGCCAAGGGTCGACCGCTGGACGTCTTCTTCGCCGGCGACGATACCCAGGTCAAGTCGGATTTTGCGGAGTTCATCGCGAGCCTCGGCCTGCGCCCACTGGACGTCGGCGGCTTGCAGATGGCGCATTGGCTGGAAGGGGCGGGCCTGGTCATGATGGGCCTCGCGCGCCACGGGGTGGGGAACTTCGACTTCGCTCTCGGCGCCGCCGTGCCCGGCTGAGCCGCACCCTGTCGAACCGTCGATGGGCGGGGTGTCGTGGCTCTTTGAAATGGTTGATATATCAACAAAATAGCGGATATGTCAGATACGAGTGCCGGCAGGCGGTTGCCTGCCGGGAGAGGACTTTCGCGATGAAGCTTGGTTTCGCAATTCCCATCGTCGGACCCGCAGTGACCAGCGCCAGTGGCCTGAGCGCGTTTTGCAGCGGACTAGAGGACCTGGGCTACGACACGCTGTGGGTCGGCGACCGACTGGTCACACCTGTTGATATGCACAGCACCTATCCGGGCAAGGAACAGCCGTATCCGCCGGAGATGAAGCGTTACCTCGATCCGGTACTGCTGTGGACGGTCGCCGCAACGGCGACCACGCGGATGCGGCTGAACTCCAGCACGCTGAGCACGTTCTACTACGACCCGGTACACCTGGCCCGGCTGCTGACCACGCTCGACGTGCTCAGCGATGGCCGCCTGGACGTTGGCGTGGGAGTCGGGTGGATGAAGGACGAACTCGACATCGCCCGTGGCGCGGACTGGCGCCGCCGTGGGCGGATGGTCGACGACCTGTTGGCGTTCCTGCACGAGTGGTGGACGACCACCCCGGTGTCCTGGGACAGCGAGTTCTTTTCGCTGCCTCCGGTTCATGCCGACCTGCGTCCGGTGCAGTTCGGCGGTCCGCCCATCTGGATCGGCGGTGTCAGCGAGGCCGCGATGCGCCGGGTCGGTCGCAGCGGCACCGGCTGGCTCGGCGTTGACGGGCTGCAGGGCGAGGCCACCGACCACCTGTGGTCGATTGCGCGCCGCGCGGCGCAGGACGCCGGTCGCGATCCCGATGCCCTGAAGACTGCCATGCGGGTGAACCTCGAACCGGGTACGTCCGCGGACTCGGTCGCTCGGAATCTTGAACGTTTCGCCGCGTTGGGTACTGACGAGGCGTTCGTGGATGCCTTCGCGGCGTTCCCGACCCTTGACCAGACGCTCGACTTCGCGAGCGAGGTAATCGATCGCTGGAGGAATCATGGGCAAGCTTGACGGAAAAGTAGCGGTCATTACCGGGGGATCGAGTGGTATGGCGCTGGCCGGTGCCAAGTTGTTCGTGGAAGAAGGAGCTCACGTCTTCATCTCGGGTCGGCGGCAGGACGCACTGGACGAAGCTGTGGCGCTGATCGGTCGGAATGTGACTGGTGTGCAAGCTGATTCATCAAATCTCGATGATCTGGACCGATTGTTCGACGCAGTGAAGCAGGAAAAGGGCGCCATAGACGTGCTGTGGACGAGCGCCGGTACCGGCGAGGCGCGGGGGCTCGGCGAGATCACCGAGGAGCACTTCGATGCCACTTTCGGCCTGAATGCGCGGGGCACACTCTTCACGGTGCAGAAGGCACTCCCACTGGTCAACGACGGCGGCTCGATCTTCATGACCGGCTCGATGGCATCGGTCAAAGGCTTTCCGGCCTGGAGTGTGTACGCGGGCAGCAAAGCGGTACTGCAGGCCTACGCCCGCGTGTGGTTGTCCGAGTTGAAGGACCGGAGGATTCGGGTCAACGTGCTGACACCGGGCCAGATCGCCACGCCCATCCAAGGGCGGTTGTTCGACGAAGAAACGAGAGCACAGTTCGAGGCGCTGATCCCTCGAGGCAAGATGGGCAGCTCTGAGGAGATCGCAACGGTCGCACTGTTCCTCGCCTCGGACGACTCAAGCTACGTCAACGGTGTGGGGTTGATGGTCGACGGTGGCACGGCGGCAGTCTGAAATGCCCACCGGTAAGTGAAAGAGCGGCGTCGATGGCCGGTTGCGTGGCGCAAGGAATTTCAGCCCTTGAAGTACACGATCTGATGGGTGCTGGCGAGCAATGCGCCGTCGCGGGCCCACACATGTGCGCTCTGGTCGAAGTACCCATCGGAGAAGCGGTTTGCGTGGGCGCTGCCCAACACGTAGTCACCCCCAATGCTTTCGAGCTCTTGTCCGTTGGCGTGGAAGTACGTGGTCAGCGAGATGGTCCCGGCGGGGAAGAATCCGCCGCGCCGCAGGAACACCCGGGGATAGAAGATGTCGGACATCGCAGCGAGGGCGGCGAAGTCGAGGCCGCGCTGGTTCGCGTCACGTACCCACAGCGTCGTCCTCGATGACTCGCTGGGTCCGGAATCCTCTCCGGGGAAGGGGTTTTCGACATACCGCGTGTCGTATTGGCTCACCCACGGCAGGGGAGGACCGCTGATGGTGAGCCCTTCGGGTGCCGGCACGCTCGGCATCCGCGACTCGTCGTCCGACCACGTGTCGCGGCGGATGCCGAAAACCATGGTGGCCGTGGACTTGATATTGCCGTCCTGACTGAGCTCGGCGATCCAGTGCTGGTTGGTGCGATTAGTTCGGGCAGCTTTGAGCGAGATGTCGAATTCGCCGTCGGCGATGGGTGCCGCGAAGTTGACGGTGAGCGCGAGCGGTTCGCCGATGCGGTCCGGCCGCAGCTCGACCGTGTGCAATAGTGCCGCTGCGGTGATCCCGCCGAAGGGTCCGACCATGTTCGCCCAGTCTGGCTGCGTCCTGCCACGCATGCGGTCGGCATCGACGGGCAGCAGTTCCAAGGCTCTATCGAACGAGAAGGTGCCGGTCACGCTCAACATGATGCCTGGCGTCGGTAGGCGTCGAGTCGGCCCGTGGCGTGTCGTCACCGGACGGCGTGCGACCATAGTGGCCGCGATCCTCGCAATGGGGCGGTAGCTCAGTTGGTTAGAGCCGGGGACTCATAATCCCTTGGTCGCGGGTTCGAGCCCCGCCCGCCCTACTCAAGTCCTCTATTACGTCGGCCGATGGCTGGAATTTCTATGTCGGATGATGCCCGACAGTGTTTCGGCGGATGCTTGACAGCTGCTTCGGTTGATCGTTGAAGCTCCCTGAATGAGGGAGTTGAGCGTGGTCGCACAGCGGTACTGAGACGTGTTGGCGGTTCCGGAACGGGACGCGGAAAAATGTGAGCAGTGCGACCGTTTGGGCGCCCGGCCGTCAGGGTAGTCATCCGCAGCCAGCGTAGGTGCGGAGAGGCGGCCACATGCCGGAACGTGGGACACAGGTCCAGATGCCGCGCGTGGCGCGGATCGTGTTGCGCGGTATGGAGTACTTCACCTGGCCGTTGAAGCTCGACGACTATCTGGAACTGATCACCCCACTCTGGTCCACCGAGGAGCTACGCGGCCGGATAGAGCGAGTGCATCGCGAAACCGATGACAGCGTGACCGTGTTCATCACACCGGGTTTCCGCTGGCGCGGGCATGTCCCCGGGCAGTACCTCCGTATCGGCTTCGATATCCAGGGCAAACGGCACTGGCGAGCATATTCGCTCAGCAGCGACGCGGCCCGGCCCGACGGCCAGCTGACGATCACCGTCAAGCAAACGGCGGATGGTGTCGTGTCGCGCTTCTTGAACTCGACTCAGGCGCCGGGCTCGGTGGTCACCTTGGGTGAAGTGGAGGGTGAGTTCACGCTTCCCGACCCGCCGCCACGAAAGTTGCTGTTTCTCACGGCGGGTAGTGGTGTCACCCCAGTCATGGCCATGCTGCGAGCGCTCGACCGCCGTGGGGAGGTGCCGGACGTCGTTCACGTCCATTCCGCGCGGACGGCGGCCGAGGCGATCTTCGCCGGGGACCTCGCCGGGCTCAATGACCGCTACGGCAGCTATCGATACAGTCTGCGCGAGACCAGCACAGCGGGACGCCTGCTGCCCGAGCATCTCGACGAGGCGTGCCCGGATTGGCGGGAACGGGAGACCTACGCGTGTGGCCCTGGGGCGATGCTCGAGGCGCTGAGAGAGCACTTCGCCGACGCGAGCCTGTCCGGGCGGCTGCACGTGGAATCGTTCGAGCATTACGTGAGCCTCGCCGTCAATGGGCGCGGCGGCACCATCGAGTTCACCCGGTCCGGGGCCACCGCCGACTGCGACGGAACGACGCCGATTCTCGTGGCCGGCGAAGAAGAAGGCCTGGATCTGCCGTACGGCTGCCGCATGGGGATATGTCACACGTGTACCGGCAAGCTGGCCGCGGGATCGGTGCGTGACCTGCGCACAGGCGAACTGACCCATGCCGGCGTGGAGATCCGTACGTGCATCAACTGCGCGTACGGACCCGTCAAGATCGACCTCTAGAAAGGTTTCCGACACGATGAGCAACTCGATGATCGAGAGTCCGTTGGCACGACTCACACCAAGTGAGATCGAGGCGATCGGCAGGGAGTTCGATGCCATCCACGACGAGGTGTTCGACAGCCTCGGCGACCGCGACGCCCACTACATCCGCAGCATCATCGCGCTGCATCGTGAGCTGGCGCTGCTCTCACGGGCGATCTTGCTCGGCTCCCGCTACCGGCCGGCGTGGTTGCTCGGCACGGCCGTGCTCGCGATCGCAAAGATTCTCGAAAACATGGAGATCGGTCACAACGTGCTGCACGGCCAATGGGATTGGATGCAGGATCCGCGTATCAACTCGGCCACGTGGGACTGGGATACCGCGTCGCCTGCCGACGCGTGGAAGCACTCTCACAACTACGTCCACCACACGTACACAAACATCCGGGGCAAGGACAAAGACCTGGGCTACGAGATCATGCGGATCGATCCGCACCAGAACTGGCATCCGATCTATCTGCTGCAACCCTTCTACAACCTGATCCTCGCCGGGTTCTTCGAATGGGGCGTCGCCCTGCACGATCTCGACGCCGAGGCCATTCGCAGCGGCACCAAGAGCAAAGAGCAGTTGCGAAAAGAGTTGCGCGGCATCGGTTACAAGGGCTGGCGCCAGATCGTCAAGGACTACATCGCATTCCCGGCACTGTCCGGGCCGAAGGGTTTCAAGCGCACCCTGAAGGCAAACTTCACGGCCAACCTGATTCGCAATATCTGGTCCTACGCGATCATCTTCTGCGGACACTTCCCTGATCAGACGTACACGTTCAGCGAGGAAGAAGTCGAAAACGAGAGTCGAGGCGGCTTCTACCTACGCCAGCTGCTGTCGGCAGCCAACATCGACGGCTCGCCTGTCTTCCACGTGCTGTCGGGGAATCTGGGTTACCAGGTGGAGCATCACCTCTTCCCCGACATGCCGTCGAGTCGGTACGCGGAGATCGCGCCCAAGGTCAAAGACATCTGCGAGCGCTACGGGCTGCCCTACAACACCGGTCGGCTGGGTAAGCAATTCGGCAGCGTCCAGCGAACGATCGTCCGGCTCGCTTTTCCCGGCGGCAAGCCCGCGCCCAAGCCCGGTCCCTACAAGCCGGTCGACGACGACCGGATCACCCGCCCACTGGTTGCGGTCTGACTGCCTCTCGGTCAGGAAACCCGCCGCTGACACTGGCACTTTCTCGGTCGGTAGCGGAACGGGTGGCACTCCGGTACTACTGGATCGCCGTTCACGGGAACATCGACCTCAGGTAAGCCGGGGAGCTGATGAGAGGACGTGCATCAGCCGACACAGCCCGATGCCGCAGAATTGACCTGTGCAGTTATCGGCGGCGGTGAATAGAGCGAGTGTTCTGACCGCAGCCGACCCGGGCCGGATCCGGCTGCGCAGTGCGGCAGCGACCACCTTCTCGCTGATGCTGGCGATCGGCGTGATGCTGGCATTCACTCGGGTGGCAGGGCAGCCGGTCACCGTCGCGATGCTCGGCGCCGTGGTGGCCATGCAGGCGTCCGCCGCTGTCAAAGACCGCGATCAGCGCAGCCGCAATATCACCACGGGCCTGCTGGTCTTCCCGGCGATCGGCGCCATCGCGCTCGCCGCATTCTTGGGCCCGCACGGGAAGATCGCCGACGTCGGCTTCATCGCCGTCCTGTTCGCCGCGGTATGGGTGCGGCGGTACGGGCCCCGGGGGAATGCGCTGGGGATGGTCGCTTTCATCTCCTATTTCTTCGCGCTGTTCCTGCGCACTCCGCTGCATCAGCTGCCGGTGCTGGCGGTCGCCGTCGCTGTCGGGATCACGTCCTCACTGCTGGTGCACATGCTGCTGTTCCCGGAGCGGCCGCGCGTCGAGGCCCGGCGTCTGCTGTCCGCGTTGCGCGCCGCCTCGACGGCCGCCTTGGACGTGGCGGTCAACCAGCGCGGCGTGGTTGAGGTCGAGGTATTGCGCCGTCGACTCGATGAGCTCGGTGAGACGGCGTTGCTGATCGATGACTGGCTGGATCGACATGAGGCGGCGAACTCGCTGAGCGTCACCAGCAAGGATCTGGCGCTGCGCGTATTCGAGGCGCAGATCATGCTGGAGCAGGCCGCGTCGTTCCTGTGGTGGCTCGACCAGGATCAGCCGTGGCCCGACGGTCTGCGGGACGCGGTCGCAGCGCTGCAGATCTGTCTGATGAACAATCCCACCGTCGAACAACTCCGGCAGGCCCGACGCATGGGTGCCGCGGCAGCGGACCAGGCGGACTTGTCGACCTCCGCCGGCGTCGCGACCGTGACCGCTTACCGGGCGATGCAGGCGCACTTGGCAATTCACCACATCACCACCAACGCCCGAGGTCTCAGCGACGAGGATATCGCCGAAGCCGGAGCCCACCGGGAAGACGGGGACGACGGCGAGGAAGCGCCGACTGGACTGAACCCCAGCACCAAAGCCGCGATTCAGGTCGCCGTGGCGACAAGCGCGGCAACCGTTCTGGGTGAGCTCATCTCACCTGACCGGTGGTACTGGGCGGTGCTGACGGCATTCTTGGTCTTCACCGGCGTCACGACGCGCGGTGAGATTCTCACCCGCGCGGGACACCGCATCGTCGGCACGGTGGTCGGGGTCATGGCGGGCGTGGTGCTGGCCGCCGTCATCGGGCGGAACCCGCCCGTGCAGATCACCGTCCTTCTGGTGTGCGTGTTCTTCGCGTTCTATCTGGTGACCGTCGCTTATTTCTGGTTGACGTTCTTCGTGACCGTGCTTTTGGCGATGCTGTACGGACTTCTGGGCAATTTCAGCCTCCAGGTGCTGGAGGTGCGGATCGCGGAAACAGCCGCAGGCGGTCTGGTAGGCATCGCCTCGGCGTACTTCATCTTCTCGACCAAGACGCGCGCCACGTTCGTCGACAAGGTCGACGACTACCTGGGGCAGATGGAGAAGGTCATCAACGCCGCGGTGGCCGAGGTGCTGATGCCCGACGATGCCAGCGATCTCGTAGCGGATACCCGTCGGATGGACAATGCCTTGAAGGCGGCAATTGCTGCCGGCAAACCGCTACAGATGGGCCCACTTTCGGAACTGCGGCATGGGGTCCGGCGGCTGATGCGCGGATTACAGATCGCCAACCGCTCCGCTCACGCGTTGGCTCGCGCGGGAGTGACCGCGTCACATGGCGGCCCGGTTCCCGAAGGTGCAGCCGACGCGCTGGAGCAAGCCGTGGCACGGACCTGTGATGCACTGGCGCGGGTGCGGAAACTGGTTGCCGGCGGCGATCTGGATGACGGGGAAAAGCGAAGTGAGATAGCCGCTTTCGACATCGGGATGCCGGAGATGCGGCCCGGTCCGGTACGCGCGGCGGTCCGGTCGCTGAACATGCTGGATCGCGCGCTCACCGAAGTCACCACGCGGGTGTGAAGCCGGAGGTCCGCAGAGAGCGGGTCAGGATGGTGAATTCCTGACCTGCTCTGGCTATCTCGACGGTTTCCGGGTCTGGCTAGGACCGCTGTGGTGGTTCGCTGTGAATCGACGACTCAACTTGCCAGGTCTGACTCAGCCTGGTTCACCCGATACAGCCGCCAGTTCGGCTGATTGGCACCGTTGTTCGGAATCTCCAATTCGAGGGTGGCGATGTTTGCACCGGTGTCGTACAGCGTGGGGTAGCGCAAGTTGAGTGCGTCGACTGTCCCGCGTCCAACCCGCGGCACGGCCAGGAGATACTTGATGCCATTTCTCACGGGTTCGTCGAGGTCCGTGACGAAATCAAAATCTGACGGTACGACAAAGGTTCTTGGGCGATGTGATGCGGCGACGACGGCAAAGCCGTACTCGGTGTCGAGGATCACCGACCCCTCGGGCAGGGCCAAATCATCGAGGTAATGTGCGATTTCGCGTTCCGTCGAGAAGCTGGCGGCGATGCTGCGCTCAGTGGCTTCGCGATCGCTGACACTGTCCGGCTGCGGTGCCAGTACGGCGCCGAGTGCGTATTCCTGAGGCGCATACCTAGGTTGGCGCATGCCCCAAAGGGTGACCGGTATCGATATCGCCAACACGGCGACGACGCCGACTGGAACAGCGTACGGGTGCCGGCTCGTGGACGGCCTCGGTTGCGGCACTGCTGGGGCGTACCTGCCTCGGCGCTTCACGGGCGCACTGATCTGGTCGGGCACGGCGAGCATCGCCAGGCAGGCGGTGAACGGAATTGCGACGATGTAGAACCGCAGGAAAGGAAACGTCGAACCCGTTGCGTAGCTGAGAGATTGGAATCCCAACGCGGCGCCGTAGATGGCGACTGGTGGCAGGATGGCGGTCCAGCTGGGGCGCCGCCACCGCCGTGACACGGCGCAGAGTCCGACTGGGACGAGGGCGGGTGCCAGCAGCATGGTGCAGGTCGCTGCGAACCCGAGGCCAATACCGAACGCCGGCTTGCTTTGACCGGACTGCGCGAGGATCGCGGTATTGCCGTACTGCGAGGTGAATTGGGCGAAGGCCTCACCGGTGATCAGCCAGCTGATCGCCGCCCATCCGATGAACGCGAGAACGCCAGGGCCGCTGACCATCAGAAGATCCAACACCGCTCGTCGTACGCGCGGTGGCGGACGCGCTCGCAGATAGGTGGTGCTCCCGATCAACGCGCCGGCCGCGGCGATGCACGCCAGTGCGTCATAGCGCGTCAGGTACGCCAGACCCATGGCGATGCCGCCGGCCGTCACCAGGTGGTGGACGTCGTCGTCGCGCATCCACAAGATCAGTCGCCTGACGGCCCAGGAAATGAAGAAGATGAACGGCGCCTCGCTCATGCCGTTGCTGCCGTAGAACAGGATCATCGGATTGAACGCGAACAGCAGGGTGATGGTCAACGCATATGGACGCGCGAGCCCGCGGTCGGTGCCCATGCTGAGGATTTGGACCGCCGCACCGGCCATGAATGCCGCTGACACCAGGGAACCGGAGAACGCCCGCTCGGTGATATCGGGCCAGAACCGGCCGAGCCCAATCGCCGGAATCTGTAGCAAGGCCGAAAGCGGTGTGAAGATGAAGCCGATTGCGGCCAGGTGCGGATCGCGACTGAAGAGCACCGCCTGCGCAGCTGAGACCCGTGATAGTGCGTCCCCGAGGATGAAGCCGTGACGAACCTGCAGCCAATATCCGACTGCCGAGTATGTGGCGAATGTGGTGCCGAAGAGCAACACCTTGAGACCGCGCTCGGACAGTAGCCGGGTCATGGCGCTTGCGCTGACTCTGGTGAATGCACGGGCGTATCAGAGAGTCCATGGAACGTCTTCTCCCAGTAAGACGGACTACGAATCAGTTGATACAGCCCTTTGGCGGCGGCGATACTCATCATCGCCCAGAACACCGGGACGGTCAGCGCGGCCCACAGCAGATCGGAGCGGTCGTCCTCCCGGAGCGCGATCAAGTTCATGTAGAGCGTGGCGCCGTTACCGAGGACCAACGCGACGAGGGCAGGAAAGTAGACGTACCAAGGGAAGATGGCCTCGACCAGGGTGGGCTGGCCAAGGAACCACAGGACGGTTATGAGCCAGAAGACGAGGTTCAAGACAGCCACAATTGGCGTGCCGCCCAACACGAGGTTGAACCGCAGGAAGCTGCGAGGCCCGATCGTTCGTAGTAACCGTATAGGTCGACGCACCTGTACCAGCCACGTCTGCAGATAGCCCTTGTACCAACGGGAGCGCTGGCGAATCCAGTTGATGGCGTCGCTGTTGGCCTCCTCGAGGGTGCTCGAATCGATCACCGCCGTGTGGTATCCGCTTGCGGCGATGCGCAATCCGAGGTCAGCGTCCTCGGTGACATTGTGCGGATCCCATGCGCCGATCTCGTCGAGCACGGCACGGCGTAGGTGATTTGACGTGCCGCCCAAAGGAATTGGCGAGGTGGATATCATCATCCCGGGTAAGAGGTAGCCGAACCACAGCGCGTACTCAGCAGTGAACCATGCGGTGAGCATGTTCTGGTGGCCGTTGTGATAAGCCAGTTTGGCCTGCACGCAGGCGACGTTGTCTGGCAGCTGTCGAAAGGCGACCGCCACGCGTCGCAGCTGAAGCGGTTCCGGCATGTCTTCGGCGTCGTAGATGGTGATGATGTCGCCACTGGAGAAGTGCAGGCCGTAGTTGCAGGCTTTGGGTTTGGTACGCGGTTCAGCCGGTGGGACCAGGACGATTGTGATGGCACTGGAATCAGCACATCCCTTGGCTGCCGCGATGGTCACCTCATCGTCGGCCTCCAGGAGTAGTAGGACTTGGAGTTTGTCGGGCGGATACTCCAATGCAGCTATCGCACCGATGAGATCGCCGACCACCTCCGGTTCGTGGTAGGCGGGAACGAGGATGGTGTACTGCGGCAATTCCTCGTCTGGCAATGCCCGTGCCTCTGCGTCGCTGATCACGATCGCACGAGATGCCAAGCCTTCTCGGAAGATCAGCACTCGATCCGCCATCGTCAGCAGGTAGGCGACCGTGCAGACGGCGACCAGTACCACCGTCGTACTCAGTGGCCGCCAGAGTGCGCAGGCGAGAACGATTGTCAGGCCAGACCAGATCATCAGTCGCTGCCACGGTACCAACGAGACCGATGCCGATCGAATCGGATCATCTTCGCGCAAACCGTCGATCGCGCGTCTCAATGCGTAGGCCCGCTCCGCCGGGTCATTTATGTCTGGAACTGACCTACTCGTGCCTGGTCTCATGGGGTTTGTGCCACTGCTCCAAACTGGGCGGCAACCAACTTACGGCCGAACTCGGTGAGCAGCGTGGCGTCTTTGAAGCGCGAATTGTGTTCGTCGAGTACAGCATTGCCCCGGATCAGCATGGTGAAGAGGGCCCCCATCGCGGACCACGGCGAGGTGGAGGGCGCGGGGAAAGGTGCGCCAGGATCGTGGTTATCGACGGCGAAGACGGAGACTCGTTGGCCGAGATGCGAATCGCCCCACGCGAACCGTATCGAAGTCCACGTGATGAGTTGCTTCTCCTCGACGATGGTCTGCATTTGGCTGGTCACGCCATGCCCGAGGTCAACCATCCGCGACTGACTTATCCGCGCCTGGGAGAACCCGTACACCACACGGGCCGGATAGACGTCGAAGGCGAATGGACGTCGACTGACCAGGCTGTAAACGATAAGCGTCCGTGGTCGGCCCAGTTTGTCGAAGCGCGTCTCGCCGATGTCCGCGGTCATCTGCTGGCGGACGAGTACAGAGCCGTCGCCGTAAAGCTGGCGTACCCATGGGTAGTCGCGGACGTCCGTCGTGTGCCATCCCGGCGGCGTGGTGAGAGGGCGACCGGCCACGAGTTGCGTTGCGGCCCCACGAGATATGCTCGTGGAGGTGGCTTGTGGCGGCAAGGGAATGAGCGTCAGCAGCAACGCCGCTGTCACAACGAGGATCGACGCGCCCCATACTTGATTCGATGCGACGGGTGCGACCGCGCGATAGAAAAGTGGCTTGGGCATGCCGCGGCGTCCGCTGATGAACATGAAGATGCTCGCGCCAGTGATGGCGGTCAGTGTCGGGATCAGCTGGTAGGCGAGCACTGGCGCGCTGGGCCATTGCGCCGCAAGGGCATTCAAGACAGCGAGACCGATCAGCCATGACATCAGTGAACCGACGAATCCACGTCGGAGCGTCCGGCCGACGGCAATGCCGGTCCCGACACCCGAAACGACCAGCGCCGCCAGACCGGCCGCGAAACGTCCACCGCCCAGAACGAAAACCAGCACGAAGTAGGGGAGCGGGAAGACCATGAAAAGCATTGCCCAGACCCATCCGAAGCGGGTCACCGGCCGAAGGCCGAACAGGAGCACGCCCGAGCTGAGGACGAACAACCACATCGCCACCAGATCGAGGTGCAGCAGGTGGTAGTACAAATTGAAACGCGGGAGCAGTACCTTCTCGACGAGAACCGCCAGAATCAGTCCCATCGTTCCGACGATGATGTCTGTCTGGCGATCATGAATGGGTAGTTCGCCGCGCCGCCGACGAGACACACCGATTGCGACCAAGATCGCGACCAGAGGTAGGGTCCAGATATAACCGACCAGGTCATGTTTGCGAGTGCTGGTAACCAGTACCTCGAGGTTGGCGTAGAACGCAATACCGGTACAGATTGCGATGATCACCCAGCGTGACAACAGTCGGTATGCCGGATGCCGGGAGTACCACCATGACGCCAGCTCTCGGATCGCTGCGGCAGGACGCGACGCGGAGCCTTCCGCGGTCGCGGCAGCAGCAGTCATGGTTCGCGACGCCTTCTCGTGCGGCGCCGAATGACGAGGATGGCCCCGATGAGGATCAGCGCGGCGGCCCCGGCTCCGACAACTCGCCACCCGTGGAATCCACTCTGGGCCACCGGTGCGTCCGGGTTTCGGGCATTGTCGGTGCCGACCACGACGGGTTCCCGGTCCGGCATCCCGATGAGGACGCCTCCGGACACTCGGGACCACCTGACCACGTCGGAATTGATCCATTCCAACAGCTTGTCCAGCTGTTCGGGCGCCTTGTTCGACGTGGCGATGAACAGCATGCGATTGCCGTCGTACTTGGTTTGCAGCGACCCGAATTTCTGTGCGGGGTCAAGTGTCAACGTGCCGTCGGCCGGGCTGCCGTCGACGTGCTCGACAGTGATCTGATCAGCCGAGCCGACGGAAACGGGCAAGGCTAGGCGTCCGTCTGACCATCCGTCGGCGCTGATCAGGATCGCCGGCGTGGGCGAGGAGATTGCTTGTGCCACCGACATCGCCGTGATGTCGAAGGGCAGCGCGCTCAATCGCTGAAGTGCCACCAACATCGCCACCGCCCGTCGGGTGTCATCGAATCCACCGTTGAAGCCGATTGCCACGCGTGGCATCAACGTCTGCGGGATGGCCTGAAAACCGCCCGGCAGCGGGGGTTTCGCCGCGCCGCTTTCGATCTGGCTATCGCCGTTGACCGTCAACGTGATCGGCTGGAACTCGCCACAGCGTCCGGTGTTTCCGGAGATGTCCACCGCGACAACAAGGTTGGTGTAGCGCATCAGCAGCTCATCGGGAACATCGATCCATCGATCGATCGATCCCGACGTTTCGACCGGCCATCGATCGACCGTCTGGCCGCCCACAGATGCCACCACCTGGCCGGCGACTGACACTGGCAACGGGGTATGCGATCCGCGTAAATGGATGCGCACGCTGTGCACCGCTCGGCCGAACCGCGTCTGGTCCAATCCGATGGAGACCTGCGGCGCCAGCGCGGTGGCGCGCAGGCCCGCTTGACCGAGGTCGTGCAAGGTGGTCACCTTCGGCGGCAGCAACGGGCTCGGCCGAAGCGGGCCGACAACGGCTTTGGAGCTCACGGCGAGCCGACTCATTTCACTCGACAGGAGTCGAGCCTGGTCGATCAAACGATCGGCGGGGCCCGACACCAACAGGGAGGGCACGCCTGCCTCACCCTGCAGTGCGACACCCACGCTCGGAGTTTCTCGGAACACGATCTCGCGCTGCAACGGGCCGGAAGGCTCCGGGGGCATATTCCGGTCGTCCGGCAGCGCCGACACAGTCACCTTCGGATACTGCTTCCCGTAATGGGCGACGACGGCTTGCGCCAGGCGCATTGCCGTCTCCGACTCCGCTCTGGTCGGATTGCGTGGCAGGAACAGATTCAATTGCGTGAGCACCGGCGGCAGGAAGTCGGCAACTGCGCGTGGTGGCAACTCCCGGCCGGCATAGCGGATGTTTGCCGCGACGAGCCGCATCGGATTCGACGGATCCAGGCAGTAACCCTGGTTTGCGGTGAGATAGCCGCGTAATGTCACCGCCACCGCATGGTCGGTTATCTTCGCGCCTGTCAATGGAATCGAGATGGGGCCGCCGCGCGGGGGTAGATCCACCCGGGACAAGACCCGATCTTCCTGGACTGCGGTGACAGTTGCAGCGGACACGTTCACCGGCATTTCGACCACCGCGTCCAAGCTGTCAACGGCCATGCCTTGCGGCACCGGAATCGTCAGATCGACGGATCCCTGGTCGCCGTAGAACTGCAGAGTCGGTTCGGACCCAAGTGCCGCCAGCCCCAAGGTCGGTGCGTCAGCTAACTGTCCGCCGGCGCCAGGCGCCGACCGCGCCACCGGTACCGAGCAAACAATCGTCAGCCACAGCGCCATCACTGCGACGATGTGCAACTCACGGCGTTGTGCTGCGCTCATCGCCAACGAGTATGCGCCGCCTGCCGGCAAAAATTGCCGGATATGAAAATTTTGGCGACGCCGGGAGCGCGGGCTGAATCGGCTCTCGGCCGCTGCGAAGGAGTCAGGCATGCAACGGGTACCGCGCCGCATTGACAAGTGACCTTCGGCCCTGCACCGGAGGACTGCCGACTGCAGCCGTGACCCGGCAGCTGTCATAACGTCTCGTTACCCGGCGCAGTAACGAGGAGCATCATGAGCCACGAAACGACCATGCGTCTGATCGTCTTCGGATTTGTGGCGGTACTTTTCCTGGTCGGCTTCGCCATGGGTGTAGATGGTGGTGGCGGTGGTCGGCCGCCGTCGCAAGCGCCGACGATGCCTCAAGCGCCGGGTGATTCGTCGGCGCCCGGGACGCCGTTTCCTGGTTACCGCGACAGCGCCGACGGCGATTCGACCGCCATGCCGCACTCACCCGGGCTGCCGTCTACAGACTGACGCCGCGCGTCGTCGCCCGACGTCTGGGTGACGGACGGTCGCATTGCGGCACAGGCTGTCTCAACGTCACTCTGGCGCCGTGCCGGTAGTGAAGCGGACGGAGATCGCCGTGGATGACCGTCAGCCGTGCAACCCGTTCTTGATCGCCGTGGCCTGCTTCTGGCCGACGTCGAGAATGAAATCGGGTGGCGGGTCGGCGCCGGGAGGGCCGTCGAACTGCAGGGTGACGAACGCCTTCCCTTCGGTGAACAGCACGACAGTCACCGATTTCGTCTTGTCGGGTGAACTCCCCGTCGCCGAGATACCGCCGGTGCCGACTTGGAACGGCGCGGGTGTCCCACCCACCACGGTGGCACCGAGCGTCGCCTTCGCAGCCTCGAGCGCAGCGGTGGCGGCGGCGGGATCCGGCAGGACCAGGATCGTGTCGCCGACGACATGGGTGCCGTCGGCGTTCTTGAACGACGTTGCGATGCCGGGCTTCCCGTTCGGGTCTGGTATCGGCGGGGTCGCGATGAACTGTTCGGGTGCGACCAGGTCGGTGCCCTTGATCAGCAGCGCCGAGTAGTCGACAGACGGCGCCGGAGCCGAGCTGGTCGCCGACGTGCTCGTGCTTGCCGACGTGCTCGTGCTCGCCGACGTCGACGATTTCGACGCGGCGGGTGGCGCGGAACCCTTGCTGCAGCCGGTGATCGACAGGATCACTGCTGCGCTGACCGCAACCGCACCGCCGGCCACTCTCATGTGAGTGCTCATTGGCACCGATTCCTCTCCGGCCGAAGCCATCAGTTCAACGGACCATCTGGAAGCGGCGCGTTGCAGCGCGCGCGGAAGTCGGCCGCCGGCTGTCGGATACCCTCGATTTCGGTCTTCACCTGAGGGTTCGCGTCCATGTACGCGGTGATCTCGGTGCGCATCTGGTCGCGCGTCTTGCCCTTGAGACCGGTGAAGAACGCGTTCACATCGGGGTGGCTGAACAGGTAGGCCGACGTAGCGCCGTTCACCCCGGACATCACGTTGGCGAGATCGCCGGCAGTGCAGTCCGGCGGGTCGGCGATGGCGGTCGTGGCCGTGCCGAGGAAGGTTGCACCGGCGATCACACCGGCACCGACGATGTTGCGGATTCTCATGTGTGGTTGCTCCTAAAGGTTGTGGAAACTACGGGGATCAGCGACGCGGTCCGATACCGCCACCACCGCCGCCGGGAGGGCGGATCGGGCGGATCGGGACGATGACGTCGACGCCCCAGCCGTCGTCGCAATACCAGGGATCGGCGCAGTACGACGGGTAGGCCGCGGAGGGGGGCGTGGGGCCGCCACCGCGGACGTCACCCTGCGCGCACACGGTGGCGTATCCGGCGCCGGTGCAGTCGGCGGATGCCGGCGCTGCCGCACTGATGCCGATGGGTACGAACGTGAGCGCCAGACCCAGACTCAGGGAGCGCTGCTTCAGTCGCATGGTCTTCTTCCTTCGGACGGCTGGTTCGCGGTGAGCGGCACTCTGCCGGGGCGCGGAACCGGTTTCGGCTGAGCATAATTCGGCGTTACCGTTCAAGAAGCTGTTGCGCGATTATTGCGGTGTCTGGCCTGTGTTGATCCTTCGTGTGATGCGTTGCGCGACTGTGCTGCAACCGCCGCGCAAGATCGGACGGCGGTGGTACCGTCCGACTTTGTCGAGTATGCGTGACGAAGGGGTCAATATGAGCGAGAACGGCCAGGATTGGACCAAGCCGGCCGCCATGGAGATCCCGAAAAGAGGGGTACTTCGAGGTGCGCAGCCTGTCGGACCCGGATCTCAACGCCACGCCGCCGTTCAACTACGCCCATGATCACTTCGGCTTCCGGGACCGCCTTTCGCGGCCGGTGATGAAAGGATCTGGGGAAGCGCCGGCGCCGGGTTCGGGTGACCCGTTGGAGCCCGGGGAATTCATCCTGGGGTATGACGACGAGAACGGTCCGGTGGTGGATCTGCCTCAGCCCGAGGTGCTTTCGCGCAACGGCAGCTACCTGGCGTATCGCAGACTCGAGGAGCACGTCGGTGTGTTTCGAGACTATCTGCAGGACAACGCAGATACGCCCGAAGGACAACAGTTGCTGGCCGCGAAGTTCATGGGCCGATGGCGCAGCGGCGCCCCACTGGTGCTGGCGCCGGACAAGGACGATCCCGAGTTGGGTGCGGATCCGATGCGCAACAACGACTTCAAGGGAGCACCGGACGACGGCGTCGACCGTGGCATCGCGGCATTCATCATCTGTGCGGATCTGGTGCGCCAGTTCGAGTTTGCGCAGAACGTCTGGATCAACGACAAGGCCTTCCACGAGCTCGGCAACGAACACGATCCAATCTGCGGCACGCAGGACGGCACTCTGGACTTCACTGTCCCGAAACGGCCGATTCGGAAGGTGCACAAAGGACTTCCGGCCTTCACCACGATGAAGGGCGGTGCCTACTTCTTCCTGCCGGGCATCGGCGCCATCCGCTACCTCGCGTCGCTGGGGAGCTGACTGCTCGTCAGCCGGCGCTCGGCGGGCTGCAGGTTTCGCATCCGGCTGCAGGGGAACCCTCACTGTGGCGTCCGTTATGCACGGTTGCCGGGAACCTACGACCGGAAAGGGGAGCGCTATGGGCAAGAGCGGTCCGGAAGAAGCTGCCGAGGGTGTCGTCGAAGGCATCAAGGGCAAGGTGAAGACGTTGGTCGGCGCGCTGGTCGGTCGCGATGACCTGTTCCGCGAGGGGCAGGCGCAGCAGGACAAGGCCGAATCGCAGCGCGATGCCGCGAAGAAGGAGGCCGAAGCGGAATCGGCTCGGGTTGCGGCGCGGGCGGCAGAAGAACGTCAGCGCGCGAACCAGTCAGAGCAGTAGTTGTCGCGACACGGGAGAGATGAGCGCATGACCCGATTCGGCTACACCCTCATGACTGAGCAGTGCGGCCCGAGAGAGCTTGTCCGACATGCTGTGCGGGCCGAGGAGCTCGGGTTCGACTTCGAGGTCTGCAGTGACCACTACTCGCCGTGGCTGGTGTCGCAGGGGCACGCGCCCAACGCCTGGTTGGTGTTGGGCGCCGTTGCGCACGCCACCAATCGGGTCGAGCTGTGTTCGTACGTCACGTGTCCCACCATGCGGTACCACCCCGCGGTGGTCGCGCAACAGGCCGCGACGGCGCAGATCCTCGCGGATGGGCGCTTCCTGCTCGGGTTGGGGACCGGTGAGAACCTCAACGAGCATGTGGTGGGCCAGGGCTGGCCGGCGTACGAACGCCGGCTGGACATGCTGTGCGAGGCGACGAAGATCATTCGCCAGTTGCTCGACGGCGCAGTCGTCAACCACAAGGGCGAGTATTTCCAGGTTGATGCCGCCCGACTGTGGGACCTGCCGGCTGATCCCGTTCCGATCGGCATCTCGATGACGGGGGAGAAGTCCGTCCAACGGCTGGCTGATTTCGCGGACTTCATGATCGATGTGGCCCCGGACAAACCGATCGTCGAGCAGTGGCTCCATGAGCGACGCGTGCAAGGCCTGGACACGACGGGGCGGGCGGTGGCCCAGTTGCCGATCTGCTGGGACAGGGACCGCGACAAAGCGGTGACGCGCGCACACGAACAGTTCCGGTGGTTCGGCGGCGGCTGGCCGACCAACGCGGAATTGCCCAATCCCAAGGCTTTTGACGCCGCGACGCAGTTCGTGCGACCCGAGGACGTGGCACAGCAGATTCCATGTGGCCCCGACATCGACGCCGTCGTCGAAGCGGTGAGTGCCTACCGCGAGGCCGGGTTCACCGACATCGCTCTCGTGCAGATCGGCGGAGACGCCCAAGACAGCTTCTTCGACGAAGCGGCCCCGGCCTTGTTGGCGGCGCTACGCGCCGACGCCGCCTGAGCAGCGTCGGGCCGCCCGGGCGCGGCACCATCGCACGGTGCGGCGGACGACACGCGCGCGGCGCGCCATAGTGTGCGACATGTGATGCAGACGTGTCCGAAATGTGACGCGTGTAGACCAGTGTGATGAGAGTGACTTGAGGGCAGTCAGGTCACTCGGTTCGTGGTTGGGAGCGTCCAATGTCTACAGCTCACAAGGTGGAACGCATCGTCGCGCAGATCAGCGCCGCCGTCACTCGCCGTACGCCTGACGACCAGGCCTATCGCGCTGAGATGGAGCGCTTGGTGACCCAGCAGGAACTCGCCCTGCTGAGCAAGTAGCGCTCGGGCTCGTCAGCGGAAGATGCTGAGCAGTGTCCGGCACAGGAACGGCAGGTTCGACAGCGGGATGAACTGCACCAGGGTGCGGCACACGTTGGGTGCCTGAGCCTGTCCTGCCGCGCTTCCGCATACCGGCCAGGCGCCAATGCCCTGCGTCCGCATCACATTTCGCGCTACTCGGATTTGTTCTCCGCGACTGGCTGTGGATGGTGAGCCCATGCCGCCGTTGGCGGCCCACGTGCCCGGACTGAACTGGAGCCCGCCGTAGTAGCCGTTACCGGTATTGGCCGACCAGTTGCCGCCCGATTCGCATTGGGCGATGGCGTCCCAGTTGGGTTCGGCGTTGGCCTCGGAGATCGTCAACGAAAGTTGGGAGATCGCGAGCACGCCGGATATGGCGACCGCACGAACAAATAGGTGCCCGCTCATACCCACCTCGATCCTGTTGTGCGAACGGGCGTAATGCCGGTCCGCAAATGGTTCGCAATTGACGCATGGTGCTGTCTATACAGACGTTAAACCTGATAATCAGCTGTGCTAATGGGGTAATTGTTATTCTTCGAGTAATTTTAGTGTTTCTGCATACTTCTGATGCAGAAGAAACCACATTGACAGTTGTTACCTAGCGTGTCGCTGCAGGTCAGTGCGTTGTTACGCGACTAGTGTTTACCGTGTGGTTATAGGCACTCAAGTGGCCTGTGATTCTTTTGTTATTAGTGATTCAGTCGTGCTTAGTGATGCAATTGTTATTAAAGTGATTAAAGTTATAAAAAGACATTAGAGTTTTCTATGTGGCAGCTGTGACTGGTGTGACTCAAGTGAATTTGCTCGCTCGTGCCGGGGCCAGCGGCTCTGGCGTGGCGGTCGATCAGCGCGCAGACTTCTCTTAGGCCGAAATTCGGTGTGGCCGACGAAATGCAGGGCAAGCGATGGCGAAGGCAGCGATCAGGGCAACGCAACGGCGGATGGCCGTCGGGCTGCTGGCGATATGCGGCGGTCTCGGAGTCGGCTTCCTGATGGCGCCGGCCGCGGCTGCCGATCCGCCGGCCACCTGCCAGAGCCGGCACGTCGACGGCGTCGAGGAGGACGTCTGCGTGGGTATTCCGGGGCAGGCCGGCGGCGCCAACCCGCGTGACTTGTATCCGGGCGTCGTGCCCGAGCTGTATTTCGGTATCGGGCTGGGGCTTTAGAAGCTAACGAGCCTCATGCGGTCAACACAGCCGGCGCACAGCTAGCATCGCCATCATCGAATTCTGTGACGACGACGCTGCTGGCCGACGCCCCGCCCAATCCGGCGCTCCCGCCGTTACCGCCTGTCGTCGCTCCCAATCACCACGGCGTGTCCCTGCTCGAGGGCTGGGTGCCGGTCACCATCCAGGTGGTCGCCGCGGTCGTGCTGGTGTTCGCCATCGGATGGCGGGTCCGTCGGTGGCGCTTGGTGTGGCTGCCGGTTTGCGTCGCGATCGGCGTCGCGGCCGCTTTGGGCGCGAACTGGTTCATCAATTCAGAAGGCCTCGCGGGCAACCCCGCGCCGGATTCGCTGTGGGTCTGGATCGGTCTGTCCGCGCTCGCGGTCGGCGTACTCATCCTGGGTTGGCGTGGCGCGCAATGGTGGCGCCGCGCGGTCTCGGTGCTCGCCGTGCCGCTGTGCGTGCTGAGCGCGGGTGTGGCACTCAACGACTGGGTCGGCTACTTCATGACTGTGCAGGCCGCGTGGAATGAGCTCACCGCCGGCCCGCTCACCGACGAGACCGAGATGTCCAGCGTCACCTCGATGAAGGCGGCCGGCATGGTCCCTTCGCATGGTGCCGTGGTTCACGTCGACATCCCGGACAGCGCCTCGGGCTTCAAGCACCGCAGTGAAGTGGTTTACCTGCCGCCTGCCTGGTTCGCGCAGAATGCCCCCGCGCTGCCCACCGTCATGATGATCGCCGGCGAGTTCAACACGCCGGCGGATTGGCTGCGCATCGGCAACGTGGCGAGCATGTTCGACAACTTTGCCGCGGCGCACGGTGGATATGCGCCGGTCTTCGTCTTCGTCGACGCGGGTGGCTCGTTCAACAACGACACCGAGTGCGTCAACGGTCCGCGGGGCAACGTCGCCGACCACCTCACCAAAGACGTTCCGCCCTACATGGAGTCGACGTTCGGGGTCAGCGCCAAATCGGCCAACTGGGGTGTCGTCGGCTGGTCCATGGGCGGCACCTGTGCGGTCGACCTCACGGTCATGCACCCCGAGCAGTTCGGCACCTTCATCGACATCGCCGGTGACATGGGTCCCAACGCGGGTACCAAGGCGCAGACCATCGCCCGGCTCTATGGCGGCAGCGAAGCGCAGTGGGCCACCTTCGACCCCCGCACGGTGATGACCAAACACGGCCCTTATCAAGGTGTTTCAGGCTGGTTCGCCATCTCGTCGGATGCCCCGACTCAGTGGAAGGGGAAATCCCGTCCCGACGCCGTCGGCCTGGGCGGTCGCGATGGTGCCGGCAACCCCGGCGACCAGACCGAAGCCGCGAAGACGCTGTGCGCATCGGGCCGGCAGTTGGGCATCGACTGTGCTGTCGGTACCCAACCCGGTAAACATGACTGGCCGTTCGCGGTTACGGCGTTCCAGAAGAGCCTGCCGTGGCTGGCCGGTCAACTGGGTACGCCGGGACTTCCGAAGAGCGGTTTCCCCGCGGGATCGGCCGCCCCCGCGGCACCCAGTGGCGCGGCCACATCGGTCGCAGCCGGGCCGCCCCCAGGGAAGTAACGCGCTGCTGTAACGCTGAGCCGGTCTAAGTAGATGGACTCTGTGAGGTCGTTGCGACATAGCAGGGAGTCGATCCGTGATGGGTACTCAAACCGATAAATCCGATTACCAGCAGGGACGCCGTCAGGGACGGTTCGTGGGAGTGGTCGCCGCCGGTGTGGCGACGACATTGACGGCGCTCACCGTGGGCGCAGCGCCGGTGTCCGCCAAACCGAGCAGTGATTCAGACAGTCCGAGCACCACGACGCTGGCGCCCAAGCCGCCCAGGCAGGACTCTTCCTCGGCGCAGGACGGCTCCGGCTCGGCAGGCGGCTACGGGCAGGACGGCGGCCAGCGCGGACGCAAGCAGCGGGATCAGACGGACGCCGAGGCGCCGAGCCGCCCCGCTCCCGCAGACGTTCCGGTGGTCCAGCCCAAGCCGCCGGCCGACCCGCCCGCGGCACCCGTCGCTCCGGTGGTGACCGCTCCGGAGAAGGCGATGCCCGACAACAAGGCTCCGGAAAAGACACCGCAGGCGCCCACCACGACACCGCCGGTCGAGACGCCCGCCGTCGCGGCTCCGCCGTCGCACACCGCTGACGCCCCCGCGCCGACCACCAAGGTCACCAAGGCGCAGGAGGCCCCTGCGGATCCCACCACGCCGGCACGCCCGTCGACCGCTGTCGCCGAGCCGGCGCCCTCGTCCACTTCAGCTCCGTCGGCCACATCGGTGGCGCCCGGCCCGACCACGGCGCTTGCGGAGCGTCCGTCGCCGGCCGGTGCCGAGAAGCCGGACAAGTCGACGGTTCCCACCGATGAGGCTGTGGCAGAAGGCAAGCCGCTCGCGGGCCTGGAAGGGCAACTCGGCGAGCACGCGGCCGTCGAGGCCGGGCCCGGTCGGGTCGATACGTCCGCGACGGCGTCGGCCACGGTGACGGCCGGCTCGTCGAAGTCGGCCTCGCCGTCGACCTCGGCAGTCCGTGAGGTGCGGCAGATCGAACTGCTGAAGCCCGAGACGCTGACCGCGCCGGTCGAGGACGTCGCCACGGCAAAGGCAGCCGCTGCGGTCGACGTGAAGCTACCGGAGCCGGCACCGGTGCACGACGTGGCTGATCTGGCCAAGGTCGTCAACGTCGCCAACTTCCAGCACGACACCCGGGCCGACTGGGACCGTCGTGACAACCGGCCGGACTGGGATCGTCGCGACGACCGGCCCATGGGCCGGGACTGGGACAACCGGGTGCGGCAGTGGCGGCCCGACTGGGTGCAGTACGACGACTACTACCGTCCGGTGCTGTTCAACCCGTACCGCGATCCCGTCCGCGTCGTGTACGTCTACCGGAACGCGCCGCGCATCGTGTACATCCCGCCGCTGCAGCGCATCGTCATGGAGGTCGCCGACCTCGCGGCGTACAGCTTCACCGCGGTCGTGGTGAACGCCGTCAACACGGCCGTCAACGTGGCGGTGGGTAGCTTCTTCGGCGGCGGCTATTACCCGGGCGTCGGCGTGCCGCTGCCCCCACCGCCTCCGCCGGTGCTGAGCTACGCGAATGTGCCTGTCCAGGTTCGCTACTCGGATGCGGTCTACCAGCCGTTCCGGGTGCAGCGCGTCGTCGACGCCGGTGATGACGCCCAGTACGGCGAGCGCCGGGTGCTGCTCGACGGAGTCACCCCGGCCTGGGGCCAGTGGACCCAAAGCCCCAGTGGCGAACGCCAATTCGAGGTGCACCGGACGCAGCAGTTCCCGGGTCTCGACGAGCCGCGTGAGGCACCGCTGCCCGGTGATTACAACATGCAACTCGTCAACGATCAGAAGGGGCTGGAGAACCCGAACAAGGCGCTGACCATCGCCGCGGTGACCTGCGGCCTGCTGAGCCTGGGTGCCGTCGGGCTGAGCGTCTACATCGGGCGCCGCCGCCGCGAGGTGGTCTGACGTTCGTCGAGGGTTCTCGACACAGCGGGATCCGGACTCCGTAAGGTGACCCTGTAACACCGTTACGGAATACCGGATCAGCAGAGGTGCGCAGTTGAGAACCGTATTGATCGACGCCCCCGGCAGCATCTACGTCGACACTGTGCCCGACCCTGTGCTGCCCGGGCCGGACGGTGCCGTCGTCCAGATCACCACGGCGGCCATCTGCGGATCGGACCTGCACTTCTACGAAGGTGACTACCCGCTCGCGACGCCGGTGGCGCTCGGTCACGAGGCCATCGGCACGGTGGTCGAGGTCGGCCCGGATGTACGCACCGTCAAAGTCGGTGATGCGGTGTTGATTTCGTCGGTTGCGGGTTGCGGCCACTGTGTCGGCTGCGCCAGCTTGGATCCGATCACCTGTGTGTCCGGCCCACAGATCTTCGGCTCCGGCGTCCTCGGCGGCGCGCAGGCCGAACTGCTCGCCGTGCCGTCCGCGGATTTCCAGTTGCACCGGTTGCCAAGCGATCTCAGCGTCGAGGCTGCGCTGCTGCTCACCGACAACCTCGCCACGGGCTGGGCCGCGGCGAGGCGCGCCGACATTCCACCGGGCGGCACCGTCGTCGTCTTCGGTCTGGGCGCTGTCGGCCTGTGTGCGGTGCGCTGCGCCATCGCACAGGGCGCGGGACAGGTGTTCGCCGTCGACCCGGTCGAGGGTCGCCGTGAGATGGCTGACCGCAATGGCGCCACCGCGATCGCCCCGGATCAGCTCGGCGCCGTCCACGAGGCGACGGGCGGCAGGGGAGCGGCCTCGGTGATCGACGCGGTCGGCAATGACACCACCATGAACGCGGCACTGACCACCGTGCGCGCGGGCGGCACGGTGTCCGTGGTCGGCGTACACGACCTCAATCCGTTCCCGTTCCCGGCGACGCTGTCGCTCATCCGCAGCATCACGCTGCGCATGACCACGGCGCCGGTGCAGCAGACCTGGCCGGCGTTGATCCCGCTGCTGCAGGCGGGCCGGCTCGATGTCGACGGCATCTTCACTCATGCCATGTCGCTCGACGATGCGCCGAAGGCCTACGCCGCTGTCGCGGCGCGGACCGCGGACTGCATCAAGGTCACGCTGACCCCGTAGCAATGATGGCCAATCAGGAGACCCTGGAGCTCGCGTTGCCGCGCCTGCGTATGCAGGCGCTGGCGTGGGGGCCGCCCGACGGACGATTGATGTTGTGCTTGCACGGTTTTCCGGACAGCGCGCATAGCTGGCGGCGGGTTGCCCCGCTGCTGGCGGAGGCGGGTTACCGCGTGGTGGCACCCTTCATGCGCGGCTATGCACCGAGCGGGGTGCCGGCCGACGGCAACTATCACGTCGGCGCGCTGGTGTCCGACGTGCTGGATCTCTACGACGCATTGGGCGGCGGGCCCGACGCGGTGCTGGTGGGTCACGACTGGGGTGCCTTCGCCGCCAATGCCGTTGCCGCGTATCCGAATTCGCCGTTCAATGCCGTGGTGTCGATGTCCGTCCCGCCGCTGGCGGCGATCAGCCAGGCCCGGTTCGGTGTGGCCCGCACGGTCCGGATGAGCCTGATCCAACTCCGGATGAGTTGGTACATCATGTACTTTCAGCTTCCCGGACTGCCGGAGCGCACGCTGCGCCGCGTCATTCCGCGGCTCTGGCGGGACTGGTCGCCGGCGGGTACCGATGTGGCCGACGACGTCGCCGCCACGCTTGCCGCGCTGCCGGCCCCCGAGCATCGGGCAGCCGCGGTCGGCTACTACCGGGCGCTGGTTCGACCGGGTGACGTCAACGGACCGTACGCCGAGTTCGAGCGGTACCTGCGGGAGCTGCCGCGCACCCCGATTCTGTACCTGCACGGTACCGATGACGGCGCGATGCAGGTGGGCTACACCGAACAGCTGTCGGAGGCCTTGCCGGCCGGATCGGTCGTCCAAACCATCGATGGCGCAGGGCATTTCCTGCAGGTCGACCGCCCCGCCGAGGTGGCCGCGGCGATTCTGGACTACGTCGGGAATTGACGAGGAGCTATTGACCATGCGTGTGCAACTCCAGATCGACGGGGCACCCCAGCGGGCGGCCGGCCATGCCCGGGAACTGGCCGGCCTCGGTGCCGACGGGGTGTTCACCTTCGAAGGCCCGCACGATGTGTTCCTGCCGCTGGTGGCCGCAGCCGGTGCCGCCGACCTGGACCTGATGACCAACGTCGCGATCGCCGGCCCGCGTAGCCCGCTGCATCTCGCGCACGCCGCCTACGATCTGCAGGTGTACAGCGGCGGAAGGTTCCGGCTGGGTCTGGGCTCGCAGATCAAGGTGCACATCGAAAAGCGTTACGGCGCACAGTGGTCCAAGCCCGCCGAACGCATGGCCGAGACCGTCACCGCGATCAAGGCCATTTTCGACTGCTGGGAGGGCAAGGCGCCGTTGAATTTTCGCGGCAAGCACTTCACTCACACCCTGATGCCGCCGAACTTCAACCCGGGCCCGAACCCGTTCGGGCCGCCCGCTGTGCTCATGGGCGCGTTGGGGCCGATCATGACCCGCACGGCCGCGCAGGTCGCCGACGGGCTGTTGGTGATGCCGTTCCACAGCGCCCGGCATTTCGCGGACCGGACCCTGGCGGCAGTAGACGAGGGACTGCAGCGGGCCGGGCGTGCGCCGGGTGATCTGCAGATCATTGCCCAGGCCATGGTGGCAGTGGGACGGACCGAGGAGGACTTGACCGCGGCGATCAACGGCGTCGCCACGCTGATCGCGTTCTACGGCTCCACGCCCGCCTATCTACCGGTGCTGGAAACCGAGGGCTGGGCCGATCTCCAGCCCGCGCTCAATGCCATGTCCAAGGTCGGTGACTTCGCCGGCATGCGGGCGTTGATCAGCGACGAGATGGTCCGGACCATCGGCATCGTCGGTACCCCGGAGGAGTGCGCCGCCGAGATCGGCCGGCGGTTCGGCGGGCACGTCGGCGAAGTCTGTTGCTATTCCCCGGGTTACGAGCAGCGATCCGACGATGTGCAGGACCTGGTCACCGCTTTGCACGCGCAATGAAAACGGCGTGATTCGTAGCAACCGCTACGAATCACGCCGAAATCCGGGACAAAACCTACGGCGCCTGGACCCAGTCCCAGACGGCCATGTCGCCCTTGGGGTAGTTCATGCAGACGTCGGTGGCCTTGGCGACGACGCCCTTGTTGTTGAAGAAGATCTTGGCCCAGTTGCCCCAGTGGGTGGCCACCTGCTCGTAGTAGATGTTGGTGGCGGTGTCCTCGGAGTACTGGCGACGGCCCACGGGATCGAGCGAGAAGAACCAGTGGATGCGGTCCTGGGCCATCTGCTGGATGTCGGCGGGCCGGTTGTGCATGTCGATCATGTAGCGCGAGTAGTAGACCGGGCTGGTGTCGCGGGCGGCGGCCAGGTACTGCTCGGCATCACAGGTGGTGACGATGATCCGGTGGGGGATCGGGTAGTCGTCGGTGGCGTCGGCAGCAGCCGGTCCGGCGAGGGTCGTCGCGACCGCACCAAGGGCTGCGACCGCCATCCCGGCGCGCTTCAGACCACGCATGATCTCGACCATAGTCCTTACTCCTGTTTCCTAGATACCTGTGCTGCTGGAGGCTGTTTGCAGTTCGCCCGTCGGCTTGGGCTGCGGCCACGGTTCGGGCACCGGACGCTGACGCACGCGCTGCGGCCACCAGAACCACTTGCCCATCAGGGCGGCGATGGACGGCGTCATCAGCGACCGGATGACCAATGTGTCGAACAACAGGCCCAGACCGATGGTTGTTCCGACTTGGCCGACCACGTGCAGCTCGCTGACCGCCATGGACATCATGGTAAACGCGAACACCAGGCCGGCCGAGGTGACCACGGAGCCGGTGCCGCCCATGGACCGGATGATGCCGGTGTTGAGACCGGCGTGGATCTCTTCCTTGAATCGGGCGACCAGCAGCAGGTTGTAGTCGGCGCCGACGGCCAGCAGGATGATGACCGCCATCGCGATGACCATCCAGTGCAGGTTGAGCCCGATCAGGTGCTGCCACAGCAGAACCGACAGACCGAACGACGCGCCGAGCGACAGCACGACCGTGCCGACGATGACCGCGGCGGCCACCACCGAGCGGGTGATGATCAGCATGATGGCGAAAATCAGTGCGAGCGCTGATATACCGGCGATCAGGAGGTCGTAGTCCGCACCTTCCTGCAGGTCCTTGAAGGTCGCCGCGGTGCCGCCGAGGTAGATCTTGGAGCCCTCCAGGGGAGTGCCCTTGATGGCTTCCTTGGCCGCGTTCTTGATGGCGTCGATGTGCGAGATGCCTTCGGCGCTCATCGGATCACCCTCGTGGGAGATGATGATCCGCACCGCCTTGCCGTCCGGCGAGATGAAGTTCTTCATGCCGCGCTTGAATTCCGCGTTGTCGAAGACCTCGGGTGGCAGGTAGAACGAGTCGTCGTTGCGGGCGTTGTCGAACGCTTCGCCCATGGCACTCGCGTTGTCCTGCTGCGCCTGCATCTGATCCTGCAGACCCTTCTGGGTCTGGTACATGGTCAGCATGTACTGCTTCATGCGCGACATCGTCGAGATCATGTCCGGCATGAGGGCGACCATCTGAGGCATCAGCTTGTCGAGCTTCAGCATGTCCGGCATCAGGTTCTGGATGTCGTCCGTCATGGTGTCGATGCCGTCGAGGGTGTCGAAGATCGAGCGCAAGGACCAGCAGACCGGGATGTCGTAGCAGTGCGGTTCCCAGTAGAGGTAGTTCCGGATAGGCCGGAAGAAGTCGTCGAAGTCCGAGATGTGGTCACGCAAATCGGCGACGTCCAGCGTCATGTTGAGCATCTTGCCGACCATGCTGTGCGTGGTGGCCGCCATCTGCGTGGTGATGGCCTGCATGCGCTTCATCGTGTCGATGTTGATCTGCATGTCGTTGGCCTGCTTGAGCATGTTGGCCATCGAGTCCTGCGCGTACTTCTCGTTCATCTTCTGCGAGGTGCCGCTCATGCTCATCAGGAACGGGATCGAGGTGTGCTCGATCGGCTTGCCTTCAGGGCGCGTGATGGTCTGCGACCGGGAAATTCCCGGGACCTTGAAGATGGCCTTGGCGATCTTGTCGATCACCAGGAAGTCGGCGGAGTTGCGCAGGTCGTGGTCGCTCTCGATGAGCATGAGCTCGGGGTTCATCCGAGCCTGCGAGAAGTGCCGGTCCGCTGCTGCGTAGCCCTCGTTGGCGGGGATGTCGGCGGGCAGGTAGAGCCGGTCGTTGTAGGCAGGTTGGTAGCCCGGCAGAGTGAGCAGGCCGACCAGGGACAGCGCGATGGTGCCGACCAGGATGGGCCCGGGCCAACGGACCACGGCGGCACCGATCTTGCGCCAGCCACGCACCCTCATGGCGCGCTTGGGTTCCAGTGTCTTGCGGAACCGGCTCGCCACCGAAATCACCGCTGGGCCGAGCGTCAGCGCGGCGCACACGACGGTGACCATGCCGATGGCCAGCGGGACGCCGAGCGACACGAAGTACGGCATCCGGGTGAAGTGCAGGCAGAACGTGGCACCCGCAACGGTCAGGCCCGAGCCGAGCACCACGTGGGCGGTGCCCTCGAACATTGTGTAGTAGGCGTCTTCGCGAGACTCGCCTGCGCCGCGCGCCTCCTGGTACCGGCCGATGAGGAAGATCGCGTAGTCGGTGGCCGCCGCGATGGCCAGCGTGACCAGCAGGTTGGTGGCGAAGGTCGACAGGCCGATGATGTCGTAATAGCCCAGCGCCGCGACGACGCCCTGCGCCGCGGACAGCTCCAGCACCACCATCAGCAACGTCAGCAGCACCGTGATGAATGACCGGTACACCAGCAGCAGGGTGACGATGATGACCAGGAACGTGACGCCCTCGATCATCTTGACGCTGCGATCGCCGGCGATGTGCTGATCGGCGGCCAAGGCGGCCGGGCCGGTGACGTACACCTTCAGGCCGGGCGGCGTCTTGATGCTCTTGATGATGTCCTGCGCGGCCTGAACGGACTCGTTGGCCAGCGCCTCGCCCTGGTTACCACGCAGGTAGACCTGTACATAGGAGGCTTTGCCGTCGTTGCTCTGCGAGCCGGCCGCGGTGAGCGGGTCGCTCCAGAAGTCCTGGATGTGCTCGACGTGCGCGGTGTCGGCCTGGAGCTTTTTGATCATCTCGTCGTAGTAGGCATGTGCCTCTGCGCCGAGCGGCTGATCGCCTTCCAGCACGACCATGACCGAGCTGTTCGACTTGAACTCCTGAAAGACCTCGCCGACGTGCTTCGTCGCGATCACCGACGCCGCCTGATCGGGCGACATCGACACCGAGCGCATCTTGCCGACCTCGTCCAGCGACGGGACGGCGCTGCCGAGGAAGATGATGATGCCGATCCAGAAGAGGATCACCGGGATCGCGAACTTGCGAATCAGACGGGCGATCGGCGACCGGTGGGGCGGCTGCCCGGCTTTGGGGATGACAGCCGTCGGTTCATCGGCAGTGTTGTTCGGGGGGTGGCTCATGCGGATTTCACCAGGCAGAAGGTCTGGGCGTGGACGCCCGTGGAGGTGCGGGTGTCTTTGAGTTCGTCGTCGACGTGGACGGTGCAGGTGATGGAGTCACCGTCGCCCTGGGCGACGATGTTCGGCGATGCTGCCGGTGCGGTGGTGGACAGGACGAGTTTCCAGGGCAGCTTGGCGTGGTCGACGCGCTGCGGCTTGGCGTCCAGGTCGAGGTAGTTGATGTCGGCGTAGGTGCCGTCGCCGGTGATCTCGTAGGTGACGACCTTGGGTTTGAACGGTTTGGCGTCGTCGGCGAAGTTGCGTGGGGTGACGATGACGGGGTTCTGGCCGAAGTAGCCGCGTACGCGGTGCACGGTGAAGCCGGCGACGAGGGCGACGGCGAGGATGAGCAGCGGGATCCAGGCCTTCTTGAGCGCAGTGCCGATCACGCTGCGGGCACCATGGTCGACTGCACTATCTGTTCCCCGCTTCCCGGACCCTGACCGCGACAGATTAGGTCATTTAAGTGTTAGATTAGACCAGTTAAGTTAATCATGGGAAACCTCCGCTGTGGGTGGCCCCTATCACCGTAACCGGTCACTCGCAGCAGATCGAACCAAATACGCAGCTGTTCAATGGGATTGAACAGACGGCGACGACTGTTCAGGGAGCAGGGGCAGATGGCAACCAGCACGAATAGACTCCATCACATGAAGGCACGCACTCTGGCCGGGGTGGCCGGTTCAATCGCCGCCGCCGCCCTTGCTGTCGGGATGGCCGTCCCCGCGCAGGCTGACCCGGACACCGATTTCGCCAACCAGCTGCACACCTACGGGATCTACGGCCCCAAGGACTACAACGCCTGGATCGGCAAGATCACCTGCCAGCGGCTCGACAACAACGTCGACCACAACGCCACCGACTCGGCGGCGTTCCTGAAGAAGAACCTGCCGCGCAACAGCAGCTCGGAGCAGCAGGTGTACCAGTTCCTCAACGCCGCGTTCGACACGTACTGCCCGGACAAGCACGACCTGCTGGTCGCGCTCGCTCACTAGCCGTCCGGGGTCGACCCGGTCCGACCTGAGGTCAGGCCGGACCCTTGCCGTTGTCGACGCGGTACACCGAGCCGTGGATGGCGGCGGCGTCGTCGCTGGCCAGGAATGCGATGACGTTCGCCACGTCGCGCGGTTCCATGAAGCCGCGCGGCGCGGCGATCCGCATGATCAGGTCCCAGTCCGCGTTCTCCGGCGCGGCGAACTCGGTGACCTGCGCCGTCAGCATGCCACCCGGGCACACCGCGTTGACCCGCAGCTTTTCCTTGGTGTACTCGACGGCCAGCGCCCGGGTCAGGCCGATCAGCCCGTGCTTGGCGGCGCAGTAGCCGGCCGAATAGATCTCGCCTTCGACACCGGCGATCGAAGAGACGTTGACGACGTTGCCGCCGTTCTCCAGCAGCTGGGGCAGCGCGGCCCGGGTCAGGTAGAACGGACCGTTCAGATTCACCGCGAGATCGCGGTCCCAGTCGTCGTCGGTCATCGACAACGTGTGCCGCATCACGTGGAAACCGGCGACATTGACCAGGATGTCCAGCCGGCCGAATCTCGCGATGCAGTCGTCGACCGCCTGCCGGCAGGCGTCGGCTGTGCTGATGTCCACCGCCGAGAACGCGCCACCCGACGCCTCGTCGTAGGCGTCGGCGAACACCGTCGCCATCCGTTCGGCGTCGCGCGCGATGCCGAAGACCGATGCGCCGCGTTCGGCGAAAACCTTGACCGTGGCCGCTCCCAGGCCTGCCGAGGCTCCGGTGATCAACGCGACTTTCCCGCTGAGTGAACTCATACGGTGACTTTCTCACGCCGCGGGCAAGGCGCCTGCGATACTCGGGCGGTGAAAATGAAACGTGTTCTCGCTATGGTGTCGAGTTTCGGTTTCGCCGTGGCGGGCTCGCTCTTCTCGGCGGCCGCGCCGGCGCATGCCGACATCCCGCTGCCCGAGGGCATCTACACGTTCATCCAGGAGGGCACACCGGTCGGCGTGTGGACCATCTGGCCCGTCTGCACCCCGACTGTCGGCGATCTGCGCAACAACATGGAACTGCCCGTGGCATGCCTGCTGCACATCGCACCCGACCAGTACGGCGCCATCTATGGCGGTGACGCCCGCCAGACCGGTGGCGAGGGGCACTGGGCGTTCACCCAGACCGATCTCTCTGGCTTCACCTGCCCGGACGGCAGCAAGTCCAAAATCGTCGAGAACTATGAGTTCGAGGACGTCAACTGGACCGGTACCCGGACCACCTTGAACACCGATCAGTGCGGCGTGCCGGCGGCGATGACCAAGAAGTCCTTCCGGTTGGAATTCCAGAAGCCACTGCCGATTCCGGTGCAGCAGTACCCGCTGTACTGCGACCCGAACGACGGCCTCAAGCGCTGCCGCTGACGGTCGGTCAGACCGGACCTGGCTCCCCGGCGACCGCTGCCGCGGCCTCGTCGATGATGGCGCGCATCGCGCGTTCGGCGCCGGCTGAATCGCGTAACCGCACGGCGCGGGCCACCTCATCGTGCAGCGCGATGGCCGCCGGATTGGGGGAGTCGGGCATCATGCCGTGGTGGGTGCGTCCGGCCAGGACTTCCGCCACCACCGCATTGAGCGCGCGGAACATCTCGTTGCCGCTGGCCTCCAGCAGGGTCTGATGAAAGACCTTGTCCGCCTGTAGATAGGCTGCGAGGTCGCCGTCGCGTCCGTGCACCGCCATGTCCGACACAGCGGCGGCCATGATGCGGCACTGGTGCGGGTTCGCGCGCTCGGCGGCCAGTGCGGCCGCCACGGGTTCGAAGCCGCGGCGCAACTCCGACAACGACGTCAGCTGCGCGGCGCGATCGCCGGAGTCGAGGCGCCAGCGAATCAGTCTGGGGTCGAACACATTCCAATTGGCGGCGGACTGAATGGTGATGCCGACCCGGCGGCGCGAAGCGACCATGCCCATCGATTCCAGGACCCGGACGGCTTCCCGCACCACACTGCGGGAGACGCCGTGCTCTGCGCTCACTCCTTCCAGGGTGATGACCTCGCCGGGGGCGTACGTTCCGGCCACCACTGCGGTCCCGAGCGCGCTCAGCACACTGTCGTGCAGAGCGCTGACGTTTGCGGGCGAAGACACGAATAACATCCTGTCATACCTGCGCTTAGCTGGCTTAGAAATGATTTTTGTTGCATGACTATTGCAATAGTCTGACTTTTAAGCCACGCTGTGTGAGTCAAACCACAGCAAGGGGCGGGTGCAAAGATGCCATCACCCATCGTCGTCATGGGCGTTTCAGGATCCGGCAAGTCCACTGTCGGCGCGGCTCTCGCGCAGCGGCTCCGCGTGCCGTTCGCCGATGCCGACGATTTCCATCCCGCCGCCAACATCGCGAAGATGGCGGCCGGTCACCCACTGAACGACGACGATCGCCGGCCCTGGCTCGAGACCATCGGCCAGTGGCTCGGGGAGCACTGCGGCGACGGCGGCGTGATGAGCTGTTCAGCCCTCAAGTACCAGTACCGCGTCCAGCTGCGGAGCCACTGTCCGGGCACGAGGTTCCTGCACCTGTTCGGCACTCCCGAGGTCATCGGTGCCCGACAGGCCAGCCGGCCGGGCCACTTCATGCCGGCGTCGCTGTTGGCCTCACAGTTCGAAACCCTGGAACCGCTGCGCGCCGATGAGGCCGGCGTCGTCATCGACGTCGCGCAGAGCATCGATTCGATTGTCGAGGAATACCTTTCCCGCACCGGAGGCGATCACCGGGGCAAGCACAGCGACGGGGAGAACATCTGATGGACACCGCCATCACCTTCGTGGCCGACGCGCCCAAGCTCGTCGAACCCGTCGCCTCGGCCACCCAGCTGATCCTGGCGTTCGTCGCCGGCATCGGCGTCATCGTCGTCCTCATCACGCTGGTCAAACTGCACCCGTTCCTGTCCCTGATCTTCGGCGGCCTGACGGTGGGTCTGACGGCCGGAGAGAACCTCACCGCCGCCCTCACATCGTTCTCCGACGGATTCGGCGCCACGGCGGCCGGGGTCGGCATCCTGATCGCCCTCGGTGCGATGTTCGCCAAACTGCTCGCCGACTCGGGCGGGGCCGACGAGATCGTCGACACCATCGTCGGTGCCGCGTCGCCGCGCGCCCTGCCCTGGGCCATGGCGCTGGTCGGCGCGATCATCGGCCTCCCGATGTTCTTCGAGATCGGCCTCGTCCTGCTGATGCCCGTCATCTATCTGGTGGCCCGACGTTCGCAGCAGTCGCTGATCACCATCGGCATCCCGGCGCTGGCGGGCCTGTCGGCCATGCACGGTTTCGTGCCGCCGCATCCCGGTCCGTTGACCGCCGTCGGACTGCTCAATGCGGACCTCGGCGTCACGCTCGGGCTCGGCGTGCTCGTCGCGGTCCCGACCATCGTGGTCGCGGGCCCGCTGTTCGGCCGGCTGGCCGGTAAGTGGGTCGTCGTCGCGGCTCCGGACACCTTCGCCACCGATCCGGAAACCCTTCGGGCACATGGCAAACGGCCCCGGTTCAGCGTCACGCTGTTCTCGGTGCTGCTGCCGGTCGCGCTGATGCTCGGCAAGGCCCTGGTCGACATCTTCATCGACGACAAGAGTCAGTTGTTCCGCCGGACCTTCGACGCTGTGGGCACGCCGCTGGTCGCCCTGCTCATCGCCGTCGTCGTCGGCACGCTCACCCTCGGCCGGGGTGCGGGGATGGATCGCAGCGCCATCACCAAGTGCATCGAGTCGAGCCTGCCCCCGGTCGCGGGCATCTTTCTGATCGTCGCCGCCGGCGGCGGATTCAAACAGGTGCTGGTGGACACCGGGATCGGCACGATGCTGGCGCGGTGGGCCGAAGGCGTGCACATCTCTGTGCTCGTGCTGGCGTGGGTGCTCGCGGTCCTCATCCGGCTGGCCACCGGCTCGGCCACCGTCGCCACCATCACGGCGTCGTCGCTGGTTCTCGGACTGGTGCAGGGGATGGGCTCCGGCGAGCTGTCGCTGGTGGTGCTGGCCGTCGGCGCCGGCTCGCTGTTCTTCTCGCACGTGAACGACGCGGGCTTCTGGTTGGTCAAGGAGTACTTCAAGCTCAGCGTCGGTCAGACGATCAAGACCTGGTCGATCATGGAGACCGTGCTCTCGGTGGTCGGTCTGGCGATGGTCCTGATCCTGGATGTCTTCGTCTAGGGTCTCAGCGCAACTGTTTCTGCATGACGATGTGCGCCACCGGGATCGGCATGGGTTGTGGCGCGCTGGACAGCTGGTCCATCAGTGCGGCTGCCAGGGCGTCGGCGAGCCGGCAGCGTCGCGCCGGGTCGGCCGGGTCCAGCCCCTCAAACAGGGAATCGAACACCGCGGCCCTGGTGAAGGCCACCCAGCTCTTTGCGAAAGCCATTGCGTCACGGTCATTCTGGTACTGAAGCCAGAAGCGGTCCGGTTCGTCGGCGACCGTCAGATGGGTGATCTGCAGCCGCTCGAAGCGCCCCGACGGGGCGAACGGCGACCGGAAGTCGGCGATACTGCGGCCCACGATGGGCAGGTGCATGCGCCGCAGTTCGTCGGTGGTGACGAGCCGTTGGGAGTGCAGGTCGGCCAGCGCGTGCATCAGCCCGTCGAATAGCGGCTCGAGCCCCAGGCGCCCGTCGTCGTGCTGGCCCATGGTCATCACCACGAGGCGGCCACCCGGGCTCAACTCGCGGCCGCGAAACGCGATGAATTCGTGCCAGTCGTGCGCCGCCTGCCGGGCGCACGCGGCGCGCACCTGCGCGTCGCCGCTATAGGACGCCTGGACATGATCGTGAATCTCGGCCGGCATGCGGCTGAGCCAGTGGATGGCCCACGCCGACCAACCCAAGTGCACGCCGTCCGACGGCAGAATCTGGCTGAGATACGAACGCCCCACTGCCGACGCGAACGTGGCCCGGTCGGCGCGCAGGTAGCTGAATGGGTCGTCGCGCAGGGTCCGGAACAGGGCACTGAAATCGTTGTCGGGGATGTCGGTGTGCGTCACCATGATGGGATGCTCGGGCCGCGTGCGTTTGCGCAGCGCGGCGATGCCGGCGCCGATCGGGAGCAGGCCACCCAGGGCGTTGCCGCAGCCGTACTCGGCGATCACCACTGAGTGTGGTGCCGCCGGCAGCGAGACCTCGGCCGCGGCTTGCTCGAAAAGCTTTGTGGCCGTGCGGAGTCCGGCGGTCTGCAGGCGCGAACTCCCGAGCGGGTCGGGCTGCACCACCACACTGGACTCGGGCATGTCTCACGGTAGCGCCGTGAGCTGTGTGGCGCGCTCCGAATCAATGCCCGCGGGCCACCCAGTCGTCGTAGTTGACCATTTCGCCGCCGATGGTGGTGGTGTCACCGTGGCCGGTGTAGACGACCGTGTCAGAAGGAAGTTTCCCCAATCCTTCTGCGATCGAAGCCAGGATGGTCGGGAAGTCCGAGTACGAACGGCCGGTCGCGCCCGGCCCGCCGTGGAACAGGGTGTCGCCGGAGATCACCGCGCCGAGTGCGGGGATATGCCAGCACACCGAGCCGGGGGAGTGCCCCGGCGTGTGGATCGCCTTGATCTCCAGGCCACCGACGGTGAGCACCTGGTCGTCACCCACGGTGTGAAAAGGGTTGTCCGGGTGGACATCCCGCCACAGCATCTCGTCGGCCGGGTGCAGCAGCACGGGGGCGTCGAGCGCCGCGGACAGCTCTGGAGCGACGGTGATGTGGTCGTTGTGGCCGTGGGTGCAGACCACCGCCACGACGTTGCGGCCGTTCACCGCCTCGATGATGGGCGCGGCGGTATGGGCGGCGTCGAACACGATGACATCCTTGTCGTCGCCGACGAGCCAGATGTTGTTGTCGACGTCCCAGGTGCCGCCGTCCAGGCTGAACGTGCCGCTGGTGACGACCCGCGCGATGTTGCTCACTTGAGGACCACCACCGAGCGCAGCACCTCACCGCTGTGCATCTTGTGGAAGGCGCCCTCGATCTGGTCAAGCCCGATGCGCTCGCTGACGAACTTGTCCAGTGGCAGCCGGCCCTGCAGGTACAGGCTGATCAGGGTGGGGAAGTCGCGTTCGGGTAGGCAGTCGCCGTACCAGGACGACTTCAGCGCCCCGCCGCGGGAGAAGAAGTCCACGAGCGGCATTTCGAGCGTCATGTCGGGTGTCGGAACACCAACGAGGACAACGGTTCCGGCGAGGTCGCGGGCGTAGAACGCCTGCTTCCAGGTCTCGGGCCGGCCGACCGCGTCGATGACGACGTCGGCGCCGAAGCCGTCGGTCAGATCCTGGATGGTTTCGACCGGGTCCAGGTCGCGGGCGTTGATGGTGTGGGTGGCGCCGAATTCGCGGGCCCAGTGCAGCTTCTTGTTGTCGGTGTCGACGGCGATGATCCGCTTGGCGCCGACCAGCGCCGCGCCGGCGATGGCGGCGTCACCGACCCCGCCGCAGCCGATGACCGCCACGGTGTCGTCGCGGGTGAGGTTGCCGGTGTTGATGGCGGCGCCGATGCCGGCCATCACGCCGCAGCCCAGCAGGCCGGCGACGGCCGGGTCGGCTTCGGAATCGACCTTGGTGCACTGGCGTTCATGCACGAGCGTTTTGTCGGCGAAGGCGCCGATGCCCAGGGCGGGGGTGAGTTCGGTGCCGTCGGTCAGTGTCATCTTGCCGGTGGCGTTGAAGGTGTCGAAGCACAGGTGCGGGCGGCCGCGCTTGCAGGCGCGGCATTCGCCGCAGACGGCGCGCCAGTTGAGGATGACGAAGTCGCCGGGGGCGACGTGGGTGACGCCGGTGCCGACGGATTCGACGGTGCCGGCGGCTTCGTGGCCGAGCAGGAACGGGTATTGGTCGTTGATGCCGCCCTCGCGGTAGGTGAGGTCGGTATGGCATACGCCGCAGGCGGTGATGTCGACCACGACCTCACCCGGGCCCGGATCGGGGATGATGATGTCGACCAGCTCGATTGGCTGCTTCTTGGCCCGGGAAATCACACCACGCACTGTCTGACTCATGGCTACAACCTAATGCCTCGGAGCAGAGCCGGAATGGTGTCCATACAAATGTCTGGTTAACGGCGTCTCGGCCGTCGCCCACCGGCAGCGTGACCTATGACAGTGTCGTGCATGTGACCGCACTCGAGCTGTTGGATTCCTGGCCGGTACCGCATGTTGCGGCCGCGGTGGTGTCACCCGCGGGCCTGGTCGCCGCACACGGACCCGTCGACCGCGCGTTCCGGCTTGCTTCGGTGACCAAGCCGCTCGTGGCGCGTGCCGCACAGATCGCGGTGGAGGAGGGCGTCGTCGAACTGGACACCCCGGCCGGCCCGCCGGGATCGACGGTGCGGCACCTGCTGGCGCACACGTCAGGGCTGGCGATGCAGACTCCCGACGCGATCGCCACACCCGGGACCCGGCGGATCTACTCGAACGCTGGGTTTGCGGTGCTGGCGCACGTGCTCGAACACGAGTCCGGTATCGAGTTCGGGCAGTACCTGCGCGAAGCGGTGTTCGAACCGCTCGGCATGGCCGATTCCGATCTGCCCGGTGGGGCCGACACCGCCGGTTACGGCGCGTGGTCGACGGTGACCGACCTCGCCGCCTTCGCCGGTGAGCTGCTGCGCCCGACTCTGGTTTCGACGCCCATGCACGCCGATGCGATCTCGGTGCAATTCCCGGGGCTGGACGGGGTGCTGCCCGGGTTCGGCTCGCAGCGGCCCAACGACTGGGGTCTGGGTTTCGAGATTCGGGACGGCAAGAGCCCGCACTGGACGGCTGCTACCAACTCGGGGCGCACGTTCGGCCACTTCGGCCAATCGGGCACGTTCCTCTGGGTCGATCCGGAAGCGGACCTGGCGCTGGTCGTGCTGACCGACCGCGACTTCGGGGACTGGACGCATGCGGTGTGGCCGGACGTGTCGGCCGCGGTTCTGCGCGAGTTCCGTTCTTAGCGGTCGCCTCAGCGGACGACGCCGATCATGCTGTCGATCCAGCCGCGGGCGAAGAACAGCAGGAACCCGACGGCCACCACCCACAGCAGCGGGCTGATCTCTTTGCCGCGGCCCGATGCCGCGCGCAGCACTGCCCAGGCGATGAAGCCGACACCGATGCCGTTGGCGATCGAGTAGGACAGCGGCATGACGGCCACCGTCAGCACGACGGGCAGGGCCACCGAGAAGTCGGAGAAATCGATCTCGCGCAGGACCGAGACCATCAGGGTGCCGACGATCACCAGCGCGGCCGCCGCGACCTCGGTGGGCACGATCTCCGTCAGCGGCGTCAAAAACATTGCGGCCAAGAACAATCCACCGGTCACCAGGCTGGCCAGGCCGGTGCGGGCACCTTCGCCGATGCCGGTGCCCGATTCGATGAACACCGTGTTGGACGACGCCGAGACCGCGCCGCCGACCACCGCGCCTGTGCCTTCGATCACCAGGGCGGACTGCAGCCGCGGGAAGTTGCCGTGTTCATCGGACAGGCCGGCCTGCCGGGATAGGCCGGTCATGGTGCCCATGGCATCGAAGAAGTTGGTGAACAGCAGGGTGAACACCAGCATGAGCGCGGCGATCATGCCGATCCGCCCGAAGCTGCCGAAGTCGACGTGGCCGATCAGTGACAGGTTGGGCACCGCGAACGGGGAGCCGGACAGCGTCGGCACCGACAGGCTCCAGCCCCCGGGTTTTTGCGTTGCCGAGCCGAGGTGCCAGATGGCTTCAACCGCAGCGGCGACCACAGTTCCGCTGATGAGGCCGATCAGGATGCCGCCGCGCACCTTGCGGGCCACGAGGACGCCCGAGGTCAGCAAGGTGAACACGAAGACCAGGGTGGGCACGGCGCGAACCGAGCCGGTGCCGCCGGCGCCCAGGCCGAGCGGAGGCGACGGATGGCCCGTCGACGCGACGAAGCCGGCGTCGACGAGACCGATGAACATGATGAACAACCCGATGCCGGCGGTGATGGCCAGTTTGAGCGGCATGGGTACGGCGTCGAAGATCATGCGCCGCAGGCCCGTGACCGCCATCGCGACGATGATGAGGCCTTCGATCACGACCAGCCCCATGGCCTCCGGCCAGGTCAGGACGCCCACGACCGAGCTGGCCAGGAACGAGTTGATGCCCAGCCCGGCGGCGAAGGCGAACGGCAAGCGGGCGACGACGCCGAACAGGATGGTCATGGCGCCGGCTGCCAGTGATGTCACCGCGGAGACCTGGCTGAACGCGAGCTTGTGCCCGGCGATATCTGCCGTGCTCGACAGGATGATCGGGTTCAGCACGATGATGTATGCCATCGCGATGAAGGTCACCACGCCGCCGCGCAGTTCAGCGGCCACGGTCGAGCCGCGTGCGGAGATCTCGAAGAACCGGTCCAGGGCAGTCACCGTTAGAAGATAGATGGCTGGCCGGCACTACGCGCGACTGTTGGGTTGCGCTCGATTCTGAGGCTGCGCTGAGAGATTGTGCGACAGACTAGCGCAACAGGGGTCTCACGCGGCACAATAGACACGCACTAATCAACTGCAACATTTCGGCAACACCAGGTCGTTGGGGAAGACGTCCCTCGTGTAGCTGAAGGAGCAGAAGATGCGTGCGTCGAACCAACTCGCCGACGCGACGACGGGCGTGGTGTATATCCATGCCTCTCCCGCGGCGGTATGCCCGCACGTGGAGTGGGCACTTTCGTCGACTCTGTCGGCGCGGGCGAACCTGAAGTGGACGCCCCAACCCGCCATGCCCGGTCAGTTGCGCGCCATCACCAACTGGATGGGGCCGGTCGGTACCGGAGCCCAGCTTGCCAGCGCCTTGCGCTCGTGGTCGGTGCTGCGCTTCGAGGTGACCGAGGACCCGAGCGCCGGCGTCGACGGACACCGCTGGTGCCACACCCCGACTCTGGGCCTGTGGAGCGGGTCGATGAGCGCCAACGGCGACACCATGGTCGGTGAGCAGCGCCTGCGCACCCTCATGGCTTCCGGCGCCGACATGCTCGCCGCCGAACTCGACACGGTGCTCGGCACCGCCTGGGACGAGGCTCTGGAGCCCTACCGCGGTGGCGGCGCCGAGGCCGGCGAGGTCAGCTGGCTGAACCGGGGCGTCGGGTAGCGTCGGGCGGTCCCGCTCTGCCCCCGCGAAAGCAACCACACGGCGAATCCTGGTCGCATTTCCCGCCGTGCAGTTGCTCTCGGTGCGGTCGCGTCCTGGTTGGCTGTGTCACTCGTGCCCGAAATCCACGAAATGCCACTGAAGGCTCCGGCTTTGGCCTGTATCAAGCGGAACGGTGGGAGGCCCTGACTCCGAACACCGGCTGACGTGTACGCCCGTGATCGAAGTCGGCATCCCACGGCAGCACCCCATGGGCGTCGGCCCAGACCAGTTGGCGTGCGGTGTAGCCGTACCCCTGGATGGCGCTGGCCATACCCATGTGGGCTGGGGGACAGTCAACTTCGACGATCTCGACGAAGGGCGGTCCATCCGTCGCCATCTGTAATCCAGGCGCGGGAGCTCCGTCGACAACCGCTCGCTCCGCCATGTGGGTGAGTAGTTGGTCTGCGGAGGCCGGTACCACGCCCGTGACGAGCAACTCGGGCAGTCCGAATCCGTGTAGCCCGATTGTGTAGGCGAACGACCTGAGACCGTCCTCCACGTATTGAATCGCCCAACCGCGGCGATCGATCTTGTCGCGGATGTAGGCAATCCAGTCGGCCATGGTGGCTTCCGGGTGGTCGCATTTCCAGCACATCGATCGCCTCCCGTCGTCGGTGGTCCCAGAATGCACCTGGGGTACGACACTGTTTGGGTCAGCGGACCCGGTAGTGCCCCGGCTCGGGCTCGCTCAGCATCTTCGTCAGCGTCCCGCGGTCGAACGGCCACAGGTCGATGGTGCCGCCCTCGCTGAAGTACCAGGAATTGCAGCCGGTGTTCCACACCGTCGGTTCCATGGCTTCGACTGCCGCGGCATTGAATTCGGCGGTGGCCTGCTCGGTGACCTCGACCTCATTGATCTCGCCACGCTCGAACCGCTTGAGCCACTTGACGATGTACCGCGCCGTGAGTTCCGCGGTGTACTGCAGTGAGATGGACCCCGTGGGCGAGTTCGGGCCGAGCACGGTGAACAGATTCGGGAAGCCGGGGATCGCGGTCATCCGGTAGGCGCGCGGGCCTTTGACCCAGGCGTCATCGAGGGTGACGCCGTCGCGGCCCACCACCTGTATCGGGCGCATGTAATTGTGCGCCTGAAAGCCGGTGGCCAGCACGGCGATATCGATCCTGTGATGCTCACCCTCAGTGGTGCGGATGCCGGTGGGGGTGAACTCGGCGATGCGATCGGTGACCAATTGGGCGCCCGGAGCCGTGATCGCCCGATAGTACGTTCCCGACAGCACCTGACGCTTGCACAGCGGCTGGTAATCCGGGGTGAGCTCGGCGCGCAGCTTCGGGTCGCGGATCTGGGCCCGCAGACTAAGCCTGGCGTACTGCTGCACCAGCTTGCGGCGCCACGTCGGCTTGGTCACGATGTCGACCAGGACGCTCGATCCACAGAGTGGAATACGTTCGGCGACAGCCTGATACAGCTTCGGCATGGCCTGCAGCAGCGCGGTGACGGCGCCCGGTTGGGGCAGCTTCATCGGTGCCCACAGCATCCACTGTGGCGACCGGGCGAAGTGCAGCAGTTTGCCGGCTTTGGGCTGCAGCGCCGAAACCACCTGCACCCCGGTGGATCCGGTGCCGATCACGGCGATGCGCTTGCCCTCGGTCTCGAGTCCGGGGTCCCACCGCGCGGTGTGCACCACGGCGCCCTCGAAGATGTCCATGCCGGGGATGTCCGGGATGAAGGGGTGGTGCAGCACGCCGGTGGCGCAGATGACGAAATCTGCCGTCAGCGTTTCATCCGCGGTCGTGACCGTCCATGTGTGCTGGTCCTGCTCGTAGTGCAACGCTGTGACTTCGGTGTTGAGCCGCAGGTGGGCATCGAGCCCGAACTGCTCGACGACGTCGCGGTGATACTCCTGAATCTCCTTGCCGCCGGCCCAGATGTGGCTCCAGTCGGGCTTGGGTGCGAAGGCGAACTGGTAGATGTGCGACGGTACGTCACACGTCAGTCCGGGGTAGCGGTTCCAGTGCCAGACCCCGCCGACGTCCGAACCCTTCTCCAGGATGGTGAAGTTGGTGAACCCGGCTTGTTGGAAGGTGTAGGCCGAGGCGATGCCGGCCACGCCGGCGCCGATGATGACGATGCGCGGATCACGGTTGCTCATCAGGACTCCCAAGCTCGGTGCACCGTGTTCGGTGCGGTGGTCATGGCGGATTCGAAGGCGGCGCGCCGCCGGCTGCGCAGCATGAAGTTGGCACCCAGTCCGGCCAGATCGGCGGCGTCCGGCTGGATCACGACGACCTCGATGCCGCGGGCGCGCGCGGTGGCGATCTCGGCGTCCAGCACCGTGGACATCGGGCGGCGCAGGAGCCGGTGTTCGAGGACGCCGCCCAGACCCGGTGCGCGAACGCCGCTTTCGGAGGCCATCGGGGTGACGACGTAGATCAGATCGGCATCGTCATGGCTGATGAGGTCGACCGACGCAGTGGACGCGGCGCCGCCGTCGACGAACTTGCGATCGCCGATGGTGACCGGCGGCATCCAGCCGGGCACACCCCACGATGCCCGGAGTGCCTCACCTGCAGTGGCTTTCGGTGCGTCGGGGGCGCCGAAGGCCACCCGCTCGCCGCGCTGGTAGTCGAAGGCCACCATGCGGGCTCCCGGGTGGTCCACCCAACCGGACTGGTTGGCGAAGCCAGAGGCCAAGCGCTGCAACCAGTCTGCGTTGGCTCGACCGGTCGGAGCGATACCGGTGACCGCGGCCAATCCGCTGTGGCTGCGCAACAGCGCGGGGTTCAGCGGCCGGGGTGATGGCAGCGGCGGCAGGCTGGGCGGCGTCGCGTCGATGTGCCGGCTCAGGCGTTCGTCGCTGCTGGTGCCGCGGTGCATCGCCACCAGTTCGTCGACCGACGCGCCGCCGCCGAGCATGGTGACGATCTCGGCGCCCGCCGAGGTGCCTTGCAACACAGCGGCTTCTCGCGGGTCCCAACCCGTCTGCTCCTGCAGCGCGTGCAGGGCCGCGACAATCCACGCACCGCCGATGGTCCCGCCGCAGCCGATGACCAGCGCCCGCTTCACGCCTGCAACTCCGAACCCGACTCCACCGCATGCTCTTTCGACTGCCGCACGATCCGCTCCAGGTAGGCCGACCGGCCGACGGGATCCATGCCGTTCAGAGCCCGCCGATCGTCGATGATTGACCGCACGGCACGTTGGACGAATTCCGGAACCAGCGCGTCCACCAGCGCCCAGCCGGGCGCCACCCATTCGGGTACTGAGGTGCGCGCAGCCTTGGTGCGCAACGTCTTCAGCACCGCCTGCGCCACATCTTCGGGATCCACCGTCGGCATGCCGCCGCCGAGCTGGACGCCCGAGGAGAGCTCGGTGCGGACCGCTGACGGCAGCACCGCGCACACGGTGACGCCGGTCCCGGCGTACTCGGTCCGCGCTGCCAGGGACGCCCCGACCGCGGCGAACTTGCTGGCGTTGTAGGTGACCATGCCCGGAACCGGAATCATGCCGGCCATCGATGCGACATTCACGACATGGCCGCTGCCGCGGGTGACCATGACGGGGACCACGGCCCGCATGCCGTTGAGGACGCCACGGATGTTGACGTCGAGGATGAGGTCGGTCGTGGCCTCGGCTTCGGTCTCGAAGGCGCCGAGCGGCATGACGCCGGCGTTGTTCACGAGGACGTCGACGCGGCCGGACTCCTCGAGCACCTGCGCGACGAACTGATCCCACGACTCGCGCCGGGTGACGTCGAGTCGCGCGCTGCGACAGCGGGGGATCCTGCGCGCCGTCTGCTCCGCAACGTCGATGTCGACATCGCCGATCCAGACGTCGGCCCCGTGCTGTGAGAAGAGTTCGGCGGTCTTGGCGCCGATTCCCCGGGCGCCTCCGGTGACGACAACGGTCGCGCCGTCGAGTGGGATTGAGCGTCGTGCTAGCCGCATCGATAGCCTCGAATCTGCTGGTAGGAGCCTTGCTGGGCTCGTTCGAATACTCACGGTATCCGAATGCTCTCAGTAAAGCCAGTACTCCGGGTATCGCAAACCACTAACATCAACGCATGCCGCGATTGACCAGGGTGCAGCGTCAGGAACAGACGCGTGCCGAGATACTCACCGCGGCGAAGGCTCGGTTTCTCGAACACGGGTATGCGTCCACCAGCCTCGAGGACATCGCAGACGACGCCGGTTACAGCAAGGGCGCGGTGTATTCGAACTTCGGCAGCAAGCCGATCCTGTGCCGCGAAGTGCTGGAGGCCATCCACCGCGAGAAGTTCTCCGAGATGTCCGAGCTGGCGATGTCGGACGCCGATGTGCCGAGTCGGGTCGAAGCGGTGAACGCCTGGCTGGAACGGACCGCCGGCGACGTGGGCTGGACGATGCTCGAACTCGAATTCGTGGTGCTGTCGCGCAACGACCCCGAACTGGGGCAGATGATCACCGATCTTCGCAACGAGGCGGCCCAGATGGTCGTCGAGGTATTGCGTTCGCTGTCAGACGATCTGGGGCTTGCCGAAGAACAATTGGTCGCGCTCGGCGTGATGGACAGCTTGGAAGACATCGGCAACCTGTTTCTCAGCGCCGGCATCGGCCTGGGCATCCAACGCGCCATCGATCCGTCGCTGCCGGCCCGGCCGGTCACCGGTGCCATCACCCGGTTGATGAACCTGCTCGCGCTCCTTGCGGCTACGCAGGACTGAGCGTTCGGGCGCCTCGGCCTCGAATGCCCGGTCGACCCGGCCCCGGCTACGGAACCAGGACCCGCAATGCCCCAGGTGCCGCGGACACCGTCACCGGCAGCGGACACATGAATTCGCCGTCGGCATAGGCATTTATCCCGGGGCAGTCGATGGTGATGGAGCGCGCGCGGACCGTCTTGACCTCGTCGCGGTTGACATGGGTGCCTTTGAACACGGTGGGGAACAACCGGATCAACTTCGTCCGGGATGCCGAGGCGGCCATCGTGACGTCCAGCAGTCCGTCGTGCGGATCGGCGCCCGGGCAGATCAGCATGCCGCCGCCGTAGCTTCGGGTGTTGCCGAACGCGGCGAACGTCAGCGGTGTTTGGTCCACCGGCCCGCCGTCGAAACTCACGTGGAAGGGCAGCAGGCGCAGCTGTGACAGCTCGGCGAGCATCGCCACGTTGTAGCGCATTCGCCCGCGCGGCCACGTCATCCGATTCGCGCGGTCGGTGACCAGTGAGTCGAAGCCGGCGGCCATCACGGTGCCGAACCACTTGACGGTGCCGTCTGCGGCCTCGATGTGCCCGAGGTCGATGGTCTCGGTGCGTCCGGTGGCTACGATGTCGGCGGCCGCCTCCGGATCGTCCCGCGGAATCCCGAACTCGCGCGCATGGTCGTTCCCGGTACCGGCCGGGATGATCCCGAGTGGCACATCGCCCTGTGCAAGCGCCTGCAGCACAAGGGAAATCATGCCGTCGCCGCCGGCGACCACCACCGCATCGGTGCCGCGGTCCAGCGCTTCGTCGAGCAATCGGCGCGCGTGGGCGGCATCCGATCCGATGAGCTCCACGACGTCGACGCCGCGGCGCTGCAGCCGCACCACAGCCCGTTGGGCGGCCACAGACCCGTGCCCCTGACCCGACGCCGGGTTGGTCAGTAGGGTGACACGCTGGGGCGTCCGCGTCATGGGATCAGCTTGCCCGGGTTGAGGATTCCGCCGGGATCGAGCACGTTCTTCACGGCCCGCAGAACCTGGACGCCCAGGTCGCCGACCTCGGCCGTCATCCACGGCTTGTGATCGGCGCCGACCGCGTGGTGATGGGTGATGGTGGCACCGCAGCGCACCATCGCCTCGGACGCGGCGGTCTTCGCCGCCCGCCACTGCTCGATGGGGTTGCCACGCTGGCCCGCCACGACGGTGAAGTACAGCGAGGCGCCGGTGGGGTAGACGTGCGAGATGTGGCACATCACCAAAGCCGTTGTGCCGCTTTCCTGGAGCGACGTCGTGAGCGCCTCGGTGACGGCTTGCTTCAGCGCCGGCAGGTTGGACCACGTCGTTGCGGTCTCCAACGTCTCGCACAGGGCCCCGGCTGTCAGGAGCGAGTCACGCAGGTACGGCGCACCGAACCGGCCGTGCTGCCACGCGCGCGCCGGGGCCTCGCCAAGCGACGTGCCACCCTGGGCGGCCAGCAGCGCACGTGTTTCGTCGTGGCGGCTCGCGGTATGCGCGGCAGAACCTTCGAACAGGGTGATGGCCAGGCAGCCGCCGGTGATGGTCTGTTCGCCGATGCTTTCGGTGGTCGCGAGGTTGATCCCGGTCTCGACCTCATCGGACAGCCGGATGACCGTCGGGCCGGTACCCGTCTGCACCACGGCGCGCAAAGCCGCCGCGCCCGTGGGGAAGTCGGGGAAGGACCAGGCCTCGTAGCGGGTGGTCTCGGGCACCGGGTGGACGCGGACCCGCACCCGGGTGATGACGCCGAACGTGCCCTCTGACCCGACGATCAGCTGACGCAGGTCCGGGCCGGCCGCCGACGCCGGGGCGCGGCCCAGGTCCAGCACACCGGCGGGGGTGACGACGGTCAGGCCGCGCACCATGTCGTCGAAGCGGCTGTAGCCGGCCGAGTTCTGACCTGACGACCGCGTGGCCGCGAACCCGCCAATGGTGGCGAACTCGAAGCTCTGGGGGAAGTGGCCGAGGGAAAAGCCCTCGGCGCCAAGGAGTTCTTCGGCCTGTGGGCCGGTGACACCGGCCTCGAGTTCGGCCTCGCCGGACTCCTTGTCGAGGGCGACCAGCCGGTCCAGGCGGCGTAGATCGAGCGATACGACGGCGTTGAAGCCGCCCCGGATGGGGTCCAGTCCGCCGACGACGCTGGTGCCACCGCCGAAGGGTACGACGGCGATGCGGTGCTCGGTGCAGTACTGGAGCACGTCGGCGATTTCGTCTTCAGCGCTGGGCAACAGGATCGCATCCGGCGCGTCCTGTTCGCCGGCGTCCTTGCGGCGCAACAGGTCCAGTGTCGACTTGCCGCCGGCCCGCAGCAGGCGGTCGTGATCGCCGGTGCGGGAGAACTCGTCGCCGACGATGCCGGCAAGTGCGCCACGGTCGGCGTCGGTCAGGGCGGAGGGGCGCAACGTGACCTGATCGGCCTCCAGTTCGTCGGCCGGGGTGGCGTCGATGCCGAGGGCCGCGGTCAGCAGTCCGCGGATGCCTTCAGACAGCGGCTTGGCTGCAGCGGGGTCACCCCAGGCGTTCCACTTCATCGGCGGTTCGAGGTGGTCACGTGTCGCGCTCATGCGTTACAGTATTACATATGATGTCAATCAGTAACGATGATGTTGTGGAGTCTACGGATGCCCGAATCATCGACGCTGCGGCCGACTGCGTGATCGCCTTCGGGGTCGATCGGGTGACGTTGGCCGAGATCGCGCGCCGGGCCGGCGTCAGTCGGCCGACGGTGTACCGGCGCTGGCCGGACACCCAGGCGATCCTCGCGGCACTGTTGACGACACGAATCACCAACGTGCTGGGCGAAGTCACCGTCGACGGCACCGACCGTGAGGCGATCGTCAAACGGATGGTCGGCATGGCCGAGCGGCTGCGCGACGACGAGGTCATCATGTCCGTGCTGAGCAGCGCACCTGCGCTGGCGATGGTCTACATCGCCCAGCGGATGGGTACCAGCCAGCAGATTCTGCTGGAAGTGCTCGCCGGTGCGCTGGCCACGGCACAAGCCGACGGCAGCGTCCGCCCCGGTGATCCCAGGCAACTCGCGGCCATGTGTCTGCTGATCGTGCAGTCGGCCATCCAGTCCGCACAGATGGTCGCGCCCGTCCTCGATGTCACCGCACTGGACATCGAACTCGCTCACTCGCTGAACGGATACCTGAAGGCATGAACACCCCTGAGGCAGCCCGCCGCAGTGCACTGAACGCGGCCCGTCGCGCGACCGAACTGACGGCCTTGGCCGATGGGGGCACGGTCGACATCGTCGTCATCGGCGGCGGTATCACCGGGGTGGGCATCGCCCTCGACGCTGCCAGCCGCGGACTGTCGACGGTGCTCGTGGAGAAGCATGACCTGGCTTTCGGGACGAGCCGGTGGAGTTCGAAACTCGTGCACGGCGGGCTGCGCTACCTGGCCACCGGCAACGTCGGTATCGCCCGGCGCAGTGCCATCGAACGCGGCATCCTGATGAGCCGTAATGCCCCGCATCTGGTGCACGCCATGCCGCAGCTGGTGCCGCTGCTACCCGAGATGAACCGTGCCTCAAGGGCTTTGGTGCGCACTGGTTTCATCGCGGGTGACGGCCTGCGCCGACTGGCCGGTACCTCGGCGTCGGTCCTGCCGCGGTCGGGGCGCGTCAGCGCCGCCCGCGCCGCCGAATTGGTGCCCGCCGTCCGTCGTGACGGACTCGACGGTGCGTTGCTCGCTTACGACGGTCAGTTGATCGATGATGCCCGTCTGGTCACGGCGGTGGCGCGGACCGCCGCCCAGCACGGCGCCCGCATTCTCACTCGCGTGGCCGCGTCCGACGCCACCGGCACCTCGGTTCGGCTGACCGACCAGCTCAGCGGGGAGTCCTTCGACCTGACGGCTCGTGCGGTGATCAACGCCGCCGGCGTGTGGGCCGGCGAGCTCGACGGCGCGATCAAGTTGCGGCCCAGTCGCGGCACCCACCTGGTATTCGACGCCAAGGCATTCGGGAACCCGACTGCGGCGCTGACGGTTCCGATCCCCGGCGCGCTCAACCGGTTCATCTTCGCCATGCCCGAACAGCTCGGCCGGGTATACCTCGGCCTCACCGACGAGGACGCGCCCGGCCCCATTCCCGATGTGCCGCAACCGACTCCGGAGGAGGTCAAATTCCTGCTGGACACCGTCAACACTGCGTTGGCCACCAGCCTGGGACCGGATGACGTGTTGGGTTCGTATGCCGGTCTGCGGCCGCTGATCGACACCGGCGAAGGCAGTACCGCCGACGTCTCCCGCGATCACGCGGTCGTCGAATCGGGCAACGGCGTGCTCAGCGTCATCGGCGGCAAGCTCACCGAATACCGGTACATGGCCGAGGATGTACTGGATCGGGCGGCGGCGCTGCGCGGGCTCGGCGCAGGGGAGTGCCGCACCAGGAACCTGCCGCTGGTCGGTGCTCCGGAGAACCCGGTATCGGGCGATCGTGTTGCGGCGCTGCCGGAGTCGTTGGTGGCGCGTTACGGCGCGGAGGCGTCGAACGTGTTCGCCGTCGCCACGTGTTCCCGGCCGACTGAGCCGGTGGCCGACGGAATCGACGTCACGCGAGCCGAATTCGAATACGCCGTCACGCACGAAGGTGCGCTCACCACCGACGACATCCTGGATCGTCGTACCCGGATCGGGTTGGTCGCCGCCGACCGCGAGCGTGTCGCTGCCGTAGCTGCGGGATTCGTGGCCGACTGACGCCAGCGCACGGAGCCTGCTGGCACTTGGTCCTGTGACGAGCTGACTGCTGCGTGCCGCACTCGTTCAATGCGGCTGTGCCAGCAAGAGATCCCGGATCGGCGAGCTGGTGTGGCGCTGCCACATGGCCTGAACCGGCACCAACAGCGGCGGCTGTAGGTCGACGACCGTCACCCGGCCGTCCATCACGGGCCCGACCGGATGCGTCACGAATGCGACAGCACCCGTCGTCAGCGGGGCCGCTACCGTGGCCGCGCCCTGCACGCGGCTCACCACATAGTCCGGCTCGAAGCCGGCTCTTCGGCAGGCGCCGAGTAGGAGATCGCTGTAGTACGACGCGCCCGGTGGCGCCCAGAGTGCGATCCGTTCGTGAGTCAGGTCGGTGAGGTCGACGGTGTCGCGCCGGGCCAGGGGGTGTGTGGTGAGCACCGCCACGTGGACCGGGTGATAGCCCAGCACGGCGGTCGCGAGATCCCGATCCGGTACGACGCCGCGGCGCAGCGCAAGCTGGATCGATCCGTCGATCAGCGCAGGGGACAGCTGATCGGGAAACATCTGACGGAAGGTGAAGGAGACGTCGTCGAAGGCGTCGATCACCGGCTCCAGTAGCGCGTACGCCTCGATGCTGCTGAGTGCGGGGGTGTGCCCGACTACGTAGTTCTCCCGCGCCGCGCTGGCTGCCCGCTGCACGTGGTCGGCGACGGTGTGGGCGGCAGCGAGGAGGGCGCGCGCATCGCTGTGTAGCTGTCGGCCAGCTGGTGTCAGCGTGACGCGTCGGCCGTCGCGATCGAAAAGCGTTGCACCCAGCTCTTTTTCGAGTTGGCGGATGGAGCTGCTCAGGGCCTGCTGGCTCAGGTGCAGCTCGTCGGCGGCGCGGGTGAATCCGCCGGCGTCGGCGACGGCCAGGAAGTGCCGCAGCCGGCGCAGGTCGGGGTATGGCCTGGTCATCGAGGTTCACCTTATCCACAAATGATGCTTGTGAATAGGTAGAAAAGTTGCGTTTCTGTTTGTGGTTCGCCGTGGCTAGCGTGGGCGCCATGAGCAATCTCGAGGGGAAGTCAGCAATCGTCGCCGCCGGAGCCAAGAACCTGGGAGGTCTGATCAGCACCACGCTCGGCGAGCGGGGCGTCAACGTCGCGGTGCACTACAACAGCGCGGCCACCGAGGCCGACGCCGACCGGACCATCGCTGCGATCGAGTCGTCCGGTGCCAAGGCGATCAGGGTTCAGGGTGACCTCACCGTCCCCGGCAACGTGGAGAAGCTGTTCGATGCGGCCGTCGGAGCTTTCGGCGGCGTGGACATCGCCATCAACACCGTCGGCAAGGTGCTGCGCAAGCCGATCGTGGAAACCACTGAGGCCGAATATGATTCGATGTTCGACATCAACGCCAAGGCGGCGTACTTCTTCTTGCAGCAGGCCGGCCGGCGGCTGAACGACGGCGGCTCGGTGATCACCATCGTGACGGCGCTGTTGGCCGCCTTCACCGACGGGTACAGCACCTACGCCGGCGCGAAGAGCCCCGTCGAGCACTTCACCCGCGCGGCGGCGAAAGAGTTTGCGGCGCGCGGGATCAACGTCAACAACGTCGGACCCGGACCCATGGACACCCCGTTCTTCTACGGCCAGGAGACGCCCGAGCGCGTGGCGTTCCACAAGTCGCAGGCCATGGGGAACCGACTGACCCGTATCGAGGACATCGCCCCGCTGGTGGTGTTCCTCGCCGACGAGGGGCATTGGGTGAGCGGCCAGACCATCTTCGCCAACGGTGGCTACACGACGCGGTAATCACCAGCCGAGCAGTCCGCCCAGTGGGAGGTGCCGCCAGTTGGCGGTGAAGCTCAGCGGCGCCAGAACAAGTGGTGGATGACGCCGCTGGGGCTCGGCACCACGTCGCAGTGGTAGCGGTCGAGCAGCTCGTCGGGGGACTCCCAGAGTCGTGAGCCCGCGCCGAGCGTCACGCTGGGGGACACCGCCACGTGCAGGGTGTCGATGAGGTCGGCGTCGAGGAACTCCCGCACGGTCTGCGCGCCGCCGCCGATGCGAACATCCTTGCCCTGCGCGGCTTCCCGGGCCTGCGCCAGCACCTCGGCCGGTGCAGCATCGACGAAATGGAACGTGGTGTCCGACAGCGTGAATGACGGCCGCAGGTGGTGCGTCATCACGAAGACCGGGGTGTGGAATGGCGGTTCGTCGCCCCACCAGCCCTGCCAGTCGAGCCTGGCCGGGCCACGGTAGGGGCTGAACTTGTTGGCGCCCATGATCTCTGCGCCGATGTTGTTGGAGAAATCCCGCACCAGGTAGTCATCGAGACCGCGGCTACCACCAGCGTCGGTGCGAGTGGGCCAACTGGCGGTGGCACCGGCCCAGGAGCCGACGAGTGTCGCCGGGTCGGCGTGGCCGAAGGGCCGCTCGAAACTCTGGCCGGTCCCCGCGCCGAAGCCGTCGGCCGACACACAGAAGTTCTGTACTTTCACCAGCTGAGTCATGCCGTGTAGACCTCCGCGGTCGGCAATATTCATCGCGACGAGACAAAACTGCACCTCTTCCACAGGAGAGGGGCAGCTTTGCGGTTGTTTACGTGATTACAGCGCGATGTTCTTGTGGCGACCGCGGCGGGCCGGGGCCTCGGCGAGGGCCTGCGTGATCTTCGACCGGGTGTGGGCCGGGTCGATCTTCTCGTCGACCACGCCGATCTCGATGGCCGAGTCGACGCCACCGGCGATGCGCTCGTGTTCGAGGGCGAGTTCCTCATGGAGGGCTTCGCGTTCCGCGGCGTCTTCGACAGCGGCCAGCTTGCGCTTGTGGAGGATGCCGACGGCAGCCTTGGCGCCCATGACGGCGACCTCGGCGTCCGGCCAGGCGAAGACCTTCGACGCTCCGAGCGACCGCGAGTTCATCGCGATGTAGGCGCCGCCGTAGATCTTGCGGGTCACCAGGGTGACGCGGGGGACCTCGGCCTCACCGAACGCGTGCAGCAGCTTGGCGCCGCGACGCACCACGCCGCCCCACTCCTGGTCCACACCGGGCAGGTAGCCGGGCACGTCCACCAGGACGACCAGCGGGATGCCGAAGGCGTCGCACAGGCGGACGAAACGTGCTGCCTTCTCGGCGCTTTCGGAGTTCAGACAGCCGCCCAGACGCAGCGGGTTGTTGGCGATGACGCCGACGGAGCGACCGGCGAGGCGCCCCAGGCCGACCACGATGGACGGCGCCCACTTGGACTGGAACTCTTCGAAGGGCATGCCTTCGTCGAGCAGGGCCTCGACGATCGGGTGCACGTCGTAGGCACGTCGTGCCGACTCGGGCATGAGGGCACGGATGTCGGTGTCGCCGGCCTCGGCCTTGGTGCGGTCGAAATGACCCTGCTGGCAGAACAGTCCGACCAGGCGACGGCCGCGCTCGTAGGCGTCCAGCTCGTCGTCGGCGACGATGTGGCACACGCCCGACTTCTTGTGGTGGGTGTCGGGGCCACCGAGCGAGACCATGTCGACGTCCTCACCGGTGACGCTGCGGACCACGTCGGGCCCGGTGACGAAGACGCGACCCTCGGGGGCCATGACGATGACGTCGGTGAGCGCCGGGCCGTAGGCGGCACCACCGGCGGCGAAGCCGACGACCAGCGAGATCTGGGGGATGTAGCCCGAGGCCCGGATCATGGCCTCGAAGACCAGGCCCACCGCGTGCAGTGCCTTGACGCCCTCGGCCAGACGGGCGCCACCGGAGTGCCAGATACCCACGATGGGGGCCTGCTCGTCGATGGCGGTGTCGTAGGCGCGGACGATGTGCGCGCAGCCGTCGACGCCCATGGCGCCACCCATGACGGTGCCGTCAGTGGCGAACGCGATGGTGTGCACACCGTTGACGGTGCCGGAGGCGGCCAGGACGCCCGACTTGTCGCGCTCGTGCAGCGGCTTCGCGCTGCCCGGGTCGAAGAAGGTCTGCAGGCGCAGCAGCGGGTCGCGAGGATCAAGTGATTCGGCGGCCGTCGCCTCAGGTGCCAGGGTCGTCATTTTCTAATCTCCTTGATCTCGCATCCCGAGGACTGCGCTGGATTTTCCGGGGTTGCTCAGTACCGGCCGAAGGCGAGCGCGACGTTGTGACCGCCGAACCCGAACGAGTTGTTGATTGCGTACTTGTAATCGCCCTGTCGGGGAGCCTTGGAGACCACGTCCAGATCGATCTCCGGATCCAGGTTTTCCAGGTTCAGTGTGGGCGGGATGACGCCGTCGCGCAGGGCGAGCACGGTGAGAATGGATTCCACCGCACCGACCGCGCCCACCGAGTGGCCCAGCGCCGACTTGGGGGCGTACACCGCGGGCCGGTGGCCCTTCATGGCGTTGTTGATGGCCACGCCCTCGGCGACGTCACCAACGCTGGTGCCAGTCGCGTGTGCGTTGACGTGGTCGATGTCGGACGGCACCAGTCCGGCGAGTTCGATGGCCCGGGTCATGGCGTAGCCGGCCTGCTCACCGTTGGGGTCCGGGGCCACGATGTGGTAGCCGTCCGAGGTCACGCTGGCACCCATGAGGCGGGCCAGAATGTTGGCGCCGCGGGCCTTCGCGTGTTCCTCGGTCTCCAGCACCAGCATGGCGCCGCCTTCACCGAACACGAAGCCGTTGCGGTCGCGGTCGAACGGGCGGCAGGCACCGGCCGGGTTGTCATTGGTATTGGACAGCACGATGCGCATCTGGGCGAACCCGGCGATCGGCACTGCCTCGATCTTTGTTTCGACGCCACCACAGATGGCGACGTCCGCCTCGCCCAGCACCAGCTGGCGCCAGGCGTTGGCGATGGCTTCCGAACCGGACGCGCAGGCGGAGATCAGGGTGCTCACCCCAGCCTTGGCCTTGCGATCCAACCCGACGGCAGCCGCCGCCCCATTGGGCATGAACATCTGCACCACCAGCGGCGACACCGCTCGTAGGCCTCGTTCACGCATGCCGTCGTAGGCGAACACCAGCTCTTCGGCGGAACCGATACCGGTGCCGATCGACACCATGAGCCGACGCGGATCAACGTCCGGCGAGCCTGCGTTTTCCCAGACTCGCCGGCCGATGACCGTCGACATTTTTTGCAGATATGACAGCCGACGCAGCTCGACGCGCGTCAGTTCACTTTCGAAATCCTCGTGCAGATGCCCACCGATGCGGACGGGAAGGTCGTACTCCTCGATGAACGGGTCATCGAGGAGACGAATCCCACTCTCTCCGTCAAGGAGCTTCTGCCACGTGGTTTCAGCGTCGGTTGCCAGCGCAGTCGTCATGGCTATACCAGTGACGACCACGTTGGGGAGACCATTCCCCGTAGACAACCCTCGTGTGGTTACCCCTGCCATTACTGCTCCAATGTCCCTTCGACTTAATAGCGCCCAAAGGCCAGGGCGACATTGTGTCCACCGAACCCGAACGAGTTGTTGATGGCGTACTTGTAGTCGCCGTACCGCGGCTCGCCCGCAACCACATCGAGATCAATCTCGGGGTCCGGCGTCTCGTAGTTCAGCGTCGGGGGGATGACCCCGTCGCGCAACGCAAGGACCGTCAACACCGACTCCAGCGCACCGACCGCACCGATCGAGTGACCCAGAGCCGACTTCGGCGCGTACACCGCGGCGTCCTGACATCCGGCAACCCGGATGGCATTGGCCTCGGCGGTGTCACCGATCGGGGTGGCCGTGCCGTGGGCGTTGATGTGCGAGATGTCCTTGGGGGACAGCCCCGCGGTCTCCAACGCCCGCTTCATCGCGGCACCGGCCCGCAGGCCGTTGTCCGCCGGAGCCACCATGTGGAACGCGTCCGAGGTGATACCAGCACCGAGCAACCGAGCGATCGGCTTGGCGCCACGGGCCAGGGCGTGCTCTTCGGTCTCAATGATCATCATCGCGCCGGCTTCACCGAACACGAATCCGTCGCGGTCCTTGTCGAACGGCCGCGACGCGGCGGCCGGATCGTCGTTGCGGGTCGACATCGCGCGCATCATCGAGAACGCCGCGATCGGCAGCGCCTCGATGGTGCCCTCGACGCCGCCGACGACGGCGAAGTCCGCGTCACCCATGACGATCTGACGCCAGCCGTGGGCGATGGCCTCAGAACCCGACGAGCACGCCGACACCGGGGTGATGACCCCGGCACGGGCACCCAGCTCCAAGCCGGCGACCGCGGCCGCACCGTTGGGCATGATCATCTGAACGGCGAGCGGGCTGACCTTGCGGATGCCGCCCTCGTTCATGGCGTCGTAGGTCTCGACGATCTTCTCGCCACCGCCGAGACCGGTGCCGATCACGACGGAGAATCGATCGGGATCGACCTCCGGCGCGCCGGCGTTCTGCCACAACCGTCGGGCCAGCACCAGAGACAGGCGCTGCACGTACGAGTTGCGGCGCAGCTCGACGCGAGTCAACTCGCTTTCGATGTCGTCGACCAGGTGACCACCGATACGCACCGGAAGGTCCCACTTGGTGACGAAGTCGTCGGTGAGTTCGCGGATACCGCTCTCGCCTGCCAGGAGGCCCTTCCACGTGCTCTCGATATCAGCAGCGAGCGCCGTGGTTGCCTCCACGGCGGTCACCACGACGTTCGGGAAGCCTCCGTTAGCCGTGGAAGGCCTGGTCACTTCGTGAACTTATCGCGCAGTGCGGCAGCAGCCTCGGGGTTCTCTTCCTCGAGCTTCTGGATGTAGGCGACGACGTCGCCAACGGTGCGCAGGCCGGCCAGGTCCTCGTCCGGGATCTTCACGCCGTACTTGTCCTCGGTCTGGACGGCGATCTCAACCATCGACAGCGAATCGATGTCCAGGTCGTCGACGAAGGACTTCTCCGGGGTGACCTCAGACGGCTCGATACCGGTGACCTCTTCGATGATCTCGGCGAGGCCGGCGATGATTTCTTCTTGACTGGCAGCCACGATGGCTCCTTCTTTTGTTGTGTCGGCACACCGGATTTGGTGCGCCGGGTTGGATGTTTCGGCAAACAGCCCTGTCAGAACTCGGTGAGTGCGTCCAGGTCTGCGGGGGTCTTGATGGGATGCGTCGGCACGCCCTTGACTTCGCGCTTGGCAATGCCGGCCAGGGTGCCGGCCGGCGGGAACTCGATGATGCCGGTCACTTCCTGGCCTTCCTGGGCGGCACTGAAGCGCTTCCGCATCGTTTCCGAGCACAGGTCCCAGCGCACCGGGCGGGTCATCTGGGCGACCAGCTTGGCCATGGCGTCCGCGGCGTCGGCGACCGGTTGGCCGTCGGCGTTGGACAGCAGGGTGGTGGTCGGCTCGCTGGGGGTCACGGTTGCCGCGGCAGCCGCGTACGGCTCCTGCGCCGAGCCCATGTAGTGCGTGTGGAAGGCACCGGCGGTGGCCAGCACGCGAACGCGGGCCTTGGCCGGCGGGTCCTCGGCCAGCTTCTCCAGCGCCGCGACGGCACCGGCGGCAACGATCTGGCCCGCCGCGTTGCGGTTGGCCGGGACGAGTTCCAGCGCTTCGAGACGGGCCAGCACCTCGGCCTCGTCGCCACCGAGCACCGCGGCCATGCCGGTGGGCTCGAGGGCGCAGGCCTTGGCCATCTCGGCGCCGCGGGTGGCGGCGAGCTTGATGGCCTCGTCGGCGGAGATGACGCCGGCGATGGCGTAGGCGGCGATCTCACCGACGGAGTGGCCGGCGACGATCGTGGTGGCGCCGGCCAACAGGCCGCGCTTGGTCAGTTCTTCGTGCGCGAGCAGCGTGGCCGCGACGACCAGCGGCTGGGTCACCGCGGTGTCGGTGATCTCCTCGGCGGTCGCGGTGGTGCCGAGCTGGACCAGATCGAGGCCGCTGATCTCAGACCAGGTGGCCAGCCGGTCAGCAGCGCCGGGCAGCTCCAACCAAGGGGTGAGCATGCCGGGCGTCTGAGATCCCTGCCCGGGGGCAAGCAGCGCAAGCACAGGTGTTTGGGGCACGGATTAAGAAAACACTGTGAAGCGGGTTTTATGCCGTGTAAGAGATTATGAACCTCGTCTTAAAGTTTTGTGGAATGTCTACAAAAACGCACGTTATGCAACGTTGCCGAGACCTCGCTGCGACGTGGATCACTCTGCCGTGGCGTTAGTTACTGCTGGGTAGGCCGCGTCCGTATGCCCTGATCAGGTGGTTTGTGAGTTGGCTTGAGACGCCTGACGGTGCAATCGACCGACCGTCGAGGCCACGCGAAGCACATACGCATCCCTGGGCACCATCGGATCACGGCCGGTGAAGTCGGCGATGCGGCGGAGTCGGTAGCGGACGGTGTTTGGATGAACGAACAATTTGCGGGCGCACGCTTCTATGGCGCCGCCGGTATCGAGGTAGGCGTCGAGCGTCTCAGAAAGCGCCGGACCCGCGTCTGCCAGCGGCCGGACCACCTCTAACTCCAGTGCGGCAACGGCCGAGCGGTCGCCAAGCAGCGCGCGTTCGGGCAGTAGCTCGCGAGCGGGGACGGGGCGCGGCGCGCCGGTCCAACCGCTCACCGCATTCATTCCCGCGATTGCCTCGGTGGCGCTGTAGTGGGCGGCCGCCAGCGTCGCGGCCATCGGCCCGATCACCACCGGGCCGTCGGCGAACACAGCCATCAACTCGCCCAGGAATCGGTCGGTGGGCGCGATGGGACCGGACACGATGGCCACCAGCCAGGTGCCGTGCACGTCGGACAGTGCGACGCGGCCGTGCCGGCTGGCGACGTCGTGCACGTCCTCGCCGGCCAGGTCGGCGCGGTCGGGCTGGGGATACCCCACCACGACGGTCGCGGGGGCGGTCGCGTCCCAGTTCAGCGCCGCGGCCTGCGACTGCAGGCTGGTGCCGACGTCGCCGCGCACCACGGCGTCGACGACGTTGGCTTCCATTCGGGTATCCCAGGCGCCGCGGGCCTCGGCCTGGTCGGCATAGGCGCTGGCCGCGGCGAAGGCCAGGTCGCGGCTGTATCGCAGGATGCCGGCGGTCAGTGCGGTCAGCTGCTCTTCGGTGCGGGCCAGGAGTGGCACGACTTCCTCGAAGAACTCCATCGTGGTCCGCACCATCTCCACCGATTGCCGCAGCGCGATCCGGCGTCGCAGGTCCTGGGGCACCACCTCGAAGGCTTCTGCGGTGTAGCTGACATCGCTGTTCGGGTCACGCATCCACTCGACGAAGTTGACCACGGCCGTCTGCACCACCAGGTGGACGCTGGCCCGCTGGGACGCTTCCAGCTCGGCGAAGAACGGCAGGCGCTCCTCTAGTGCGTGCACCGCTTGGGTGGCCAACGTGCCGGAGTATTGCTTGAGGCGGCGCAGCACGGTGTCTGGCACGTTCTCCAGCACCTCGAGGGTGGACTTGGGTGGGACGAACCGCTTGCCGGGCGTATTGTCGGGCACTTCTAAAAGCTACGCCTGAATTCTGGAGATTTCTGCCAACTGGCGACGCCGAGATAACGGTCTCTGACGTGTATCGGGCAATTCTCGTCAGAAACCGTCATCTCGGCGCATGTATGCCTAAGCGCTGCCGGTGTCCGCGTACGAGACCTCGGCGGCCGAGACGTCGTCGATCCGGTACTGCTTGGCCGCCGCGACGGCCACCGATGGGTCGATCTCGCCGTCCCGAGCCAGGGCCTCCAGCACCGCCACCACCACCGACTCGGCGTCGGTATTGAAGTAGCGACGGGCCGCCGGGCGGGTGTCGGAGAAGCCGAACCCGTCGGTGCCCAGCGTCACGTAGGTATTCGGCACCCAGGGACGGATCTGCTCGGGCACCGCGCGCATCCAGTCCGACACCGCGACGACCGGGCCTGCGGTGTTCGCGAGCTTGGCGGTCACGTACGGCACGCCGGCCTGCTGGTCGGGGTGCCGCAGCGCGTGCCGGTCGATGGCCACACCGTCGCGGTTGAGCTCGCCCCAGCTGGTGACCGACCACACGTCGGCCGCCACATCCCAGTCCGCGGCCAGCATGTCCGCGGCCCGCAGCGCCTCGGGCATCGCGACACCCGAGGCCAGGATCTGCGCCGTGCTCGAGCGCTTGTCCGTCGCGGCGCGGTAGCGGTACATGCCGCGCAACACGCCCTCGGGATCGAAGTTCTCGGGCTCGGCCGGCTGGGCGTACGGCTCGTTGTAGATGGTGATGTAGAAGTAGACGTTCTCCGAGTTCTCGCCGTACATACGCTCGAGGCCGTTCTCGATGATGTACGCGATCTCGTAGGCGAACGCCGGGTCGTACGCCACCACCGCGGGGTTGGTCGAAGCCAGCAGCAGTGAATGGCCGTCCGCGTGTTGTAGACCCTCGCCGGTGAGCGTCGTGCGCCCGGCCGTGGCACCCAGCACGAAGCCGCGCCCCATCTGGTCGGCCGCCGCCCAGAACCCGTCGCCGGTGCGCTGGAACCCGAACATCGAATAGAAGATGTAGATCGGGATCATCGGCAGGTCGTGCGTGGCATACGACGTCGACACCGCGGTGAACGACGCCGTCGACCCCGCCTCGTTGATGCCCTCGTGCAGGATCTGGCCGATTTCACTTTCCTTGTACGCCAACATCAAATCGGCGTCCACGGCGGTGTACAGCTGGCCGTTGCGGTTGTAGATCTTCAGGCTCGGGAACCACGAGTCCATCCCGAACGTGCGGGCCTCGTCGGGGATGATCGGTACGATGCGCGGCCCGATGTTCTTGTCCCGCAACAGTTCTTTGAAGGTACGCACCGTCGCCATGGTGGTGGCCACAGCCTGGTTGCCCGAACCCTTCTTGAGCGACTTGTAGACCTCGCGGCCCGGCAGCGGCAGCGGTTTGGCCTTGGTGCGCCGCTCCGGCAGGAAACCGCCCAGCGACCGGCGCCGGTCGAGCATGTACCGGATTTCCGGTGACTCGGAACCCGGGTGGTAATACGGCGGCAGGTATGGGTTCTCTTCCAGCTGGGCGTCGGTGATCGGCACCCGGGTGGCGTCGCGGAATTTCTTGAGGTCGTCGAGCGCCAGCTTCTTCATCTGGTGCGTGGCGTTGCGGCCCTCGAAGTGGCTGCCCAGGGTGTAGCCCTTGATGGTCTTGGCCAGGATCACGGTCGGCTGGCCCTTGTGCTCCATGGCCGCGCGGTAGGCGGCATACAGCTTGCGGTAGTCGTGGCCGCCGCGCTTGAGGTTCCAGATCTCCTGGTCGGTCATCGACTCGACCAGGGCCTTGGTGCGCGGGTCGCGGCCGAAGAAGTGGTCGCGCACGTACGCACCGTCGTTGGCCTTGTAGGTCTGGTAGTCACCGTCGGGCGTGACGTTCATCAGGTTGACCAGCGCGCCGTCCTTGTCGGCGTGCAGCAGGGCGTCCCATTCGCGGCCCCACACCACCTTGATGACGTTCCAGCCGGCGCCGCGGAAGAACGACTCCAGCTCCTGGATGATCTTGCCGTTGCCGCGGACCGGGCCGTCCAGCCGCTGCAGGTTGCAGTTGACGACGAACGTCAGGTTGTCCAGCGCCTCGTTGGCGGCGACCTGGATCAGGCCGCGGCTCTCGGGCTCGTCCATCTCGCCGTCGCCGAGGAACGCCCACACATGCTGGTCGCTGGTGTCCTTGAGGCCGCGGTCGTGCAGATAATGGTTGAAGCGTGCCTGGTAGATGGCGTTCATGGGACCCAAACCCATTGACACCGTGGGGAATTCCCAGAAATCAGGCATCAGGCGCGGGTGCGGGTACGACGGCAGGCCGCCGCCCAGTCCGGCGTGCGAGCGCTCCTGCCGGAAACCGTCCAAGCGGTGTTCGTCGATTCGGCCCTCGAGGAAGGCGCGGGCGTAGATGCCGGGGGAGGCGTGGCCCTGTATGAAGATCTGGTCGCCGCCGCCGGCGTGGTTCTTGCCGCGGAAGAAGTGGTTGAAGCCGACCTCGTACAGCGACGCCGACGACGCGTACGTCGAAATATGGCCGCCCACACCGACTCCCGGCCGCTGCGCGCGGTGCACCATGATCGCGGCGTTCCAGCGGATCCAGCGGCGGAAGCGGCGCTCGACCTCTTCGTCACCGGGGAACCACGGCTCCAGATCGGTGGGGATGGTGTTGACGTAGTCGGTGGACGTCAGCGCGGGGATGGACACGCGCATCTCGCGCGAGCGCTCCAGCAGCCGGAGCATCAGATAGCGGGCCCGCGCGGGCCCCGACCGACTCAACAGGTCGTCGAACGATTCCAGCCATTCGGCGGTCTCGTCTGGGTCGATGTCGGGTAGGTACGACGCGACGCCATCACGGATCACCCGGACCCGGTCGGGTTCGGCTGAGGTACTGGAGTTTTGAGCCAGGTCTTGGCGCACGAACTCAGTGGTCAACTGCCACTCCTTGGTATTCGATTTTGGGGATGCTTTTGGCACTACCCATCGTCCCCCCATCGTTGCGCAGATTAGGCGTTGGGGTGGGCTACCGGCGAGTACGCGTTCGGATGACCCTGCTTGACCTATTCACCCTGTACGGTCAGCTGATGATGACCAGCGCGGCAGGTGTCTCGCGGCTTCGCGCAGCCGCTTTGGCGTTCGGGGGCGTGGCGGTCTGCGCCATGGTGATCGTCGGCTGCAGTAAGTCCGTCGAGGGCAATTCCACGGTCGACCAGCCCGGTGCAGCGGCGTACCGCACGTCGGTGTCGCTGTCGGCGGCAGCGTCGGCCAGTTCGAGTTCGTCGAGCGCCTCGGCGGCGGCGACCGAAGCTGCCTGCAAGGTGTTCGTCGACACCGGCAAGCCGTCGATGGAGGCGGTGAACGCCTACGTCGACGCCGAGAACGCCGGCGGTACCGACGCCGCCAAGCAGCAGGCCGCCATCGACGCACTGCACCGCGCGGCCGACTCGGTGACAAAGAGCGCGGCCACCGTACAGTCGCCCGCCCTCAAGGCGGCGCTGGCCGGCTGGGCTGCGGCGGCTCAGACGCTGGCCACGGCGATCAGCACCAATGCGTCGACCTCTGACTTCAATGCGGCGGTCGACTCGTTCAATACGGCCAAGTCGGCCACTGAGACGGCATGCTCGTAAGACACGTGCCGATCTTGTCGATCAAAGATGTGTCTTGCGTCGAATGAATCGTCGCCGCATGCGACTATTGGGTTCCACACACACGGACTGCAAACAGGCAGGTTAGAGGAGGACACCGGTGGCCCCGGCGGACGCGCCGAACTACGCCCAGAGACTGGGCATTCATAAAAATCAGATCGTCCAGGAGTTGGGCTGGGACGAGGACACCGACGACGACATCCGTCTCGACATCGAAGATGCGTGCGGCGGAGAGCTTCTCGACGAGGATTCCGACGAAGTCGTGGACGTCGTGCTGCTGTGGTGGCGCGATGACGACGGCGACCTGGTGGACCGCTTGATGGACGCGATCACCCCCCTGGCCGACGACGGCGTTATCTGGGTGATCACTCCGAAGACCGGCAAGGGTGGCCACGTCCAGCCTGCCGAGATCGCCGAGTCGGCGCCCACAGCCGGGCTGGTGGTCACCTCGTCGGCCAACCTCGGGGACTGGATTGCCAGCCGCCTGGTGCAGCCCAAGTCGAAGGCCGCGGGCCGGCACTAGTGGTCGGCGCTCGAGTGGCGCGGTTGGGCGGTTCGGCCGAAGGGCCAGCCTCCGCGCGACAGACCCTTGGTTTGTGCCTGGCTGCCGTCGCGAACGTAACCGCACGGCGGAAAATCGGCCTGGAAACCGCCGCTGCGTTGCATTCGCGGGGGCAGCGATGATTCCGGTTGGTGCCGCGGCACCCGACTTCACCCTGAAAGACCAGCACGGCCGGGCGGTGACGCTGTCGGCGCTGCGCGGGAAGTCCGTGTTGCTGGTCTTCTTCCCGCTGGCGTTCACTCCGGTGTGTGCGGGCGAGCTGGGCGAGATTCAGGAACATCTGGACCGGTATCGCAATTCGTCGGTGGAGACGTTGACCATCTCCGTCGGTCCGCCGGCCACCCATAAGGTGTGGGCCCGGGAATCGGGCTTCGAGTTCCCGATCCTGTCGGACTTCTGGCCGCATGGCGCGGTGTCCCAGCTCTACGGGGTTTTCAACGAGGCTGCGGGGTATCCGGACCGCGGGACATTCCTCGTGGACAGGGACGGCGTCGTGCGGTTCGCCGAGTGCAGGTCACCGGGCGAGGCGCGGGACCAGTCGGTCTGGGTTTCGGCGCTGGATGCCCTGGACTGATTTTCCCTGACCCGCCATCGGCGTGTAGCGTGCCCGAGGCGGGGCGCGTAGCTCAGTGGTAGAGCTCTGGTTTTACACACCAGCGGTCGGCGGTTCGATACCGTCCGCGCCCACTCATTGATTCGCGAACGGCGGGAAATGGACCGTCGATGGCGTTGAGCTGGTAGCCCTGATCGGCGTGTCAGGCCTCCAGCCGGGCCCGCACGCTCGCGAGTCGTTCCTGCAGCTCGGCTTCGCCGATGACCCCGCGGCTGACGAGCGAGTGTGCGAGCGAGACGAGTTGGCTTTCCGGGTACGGCAGACCGGCGTACACGGTTGCCGAGAGCGCGTCCTCCTCGTCGCGGCGCTCTTTGAAGCTGAGCACTTCCGTGTCACACGCGGAATGGTCGAGTGCGTCGCACAGACCGTCGAGGCTGGTTTTCCAAGGGGGAACCGGGTTTTCCACGCCCCACTTGGCAGCCATGCGCGACCACACCTGGTCGCGGGCCACGATGTCCCGCAGCGGCTCGATCTCGCTCATCCGGCCGTTCCCGGGTGCACGGCCGGACGGGTCTTCTGGATCACGTTGGTCGTCACGCCCGGCTTGGGGAGCGCCACGCCGATCAGGCAGTCGCGCGTGATGATCTCTGCGAGTTGATCTTCGGTCCAGCCGTCGGTGCCCTCCGGACGCATCGGCATCACCATGAACCGATGCTTCTGGTTCGAGTCCTCGACTCGGACCTCGATGTCGTCGGGCAGATAGAGCCCGAATTCGGCCAGCACCTGCCGCGGCCAGCGGACCAGGCGCCGCCGGTAGTTGGGCGTGCGATACCACTCCGGCGAATTCCCCAGAATCGGCCGGGGATAGCACGAGCACAACGCACAGACGATGACGTGATGCACCGTCGGCGTATCGGCGAGGATCTGGAACGCGACGAAATCGCTTGGTGTGCCGAAGCCGGTGGGCTCCAGCCAGTCGACGCCGACGGCCTTGCTGGCGGCCAGCGAATCGTTGACGGCGAGTTCTTTGAACTCGGGATCCAGCCAGGCGCGGGCGACCAGGCGGGCGGCGGGCGTCGGCCCGATCTGTTCGGCGAATTCGGTGAACCGCCGATGCTCCTCGGCGGTGAAAATGCCCTTCTCGATGCACAATTCGCGCAGCGCGATCTCGAGCACCTCGAAGTCGGTGACCTCGTCGACCATGGGCTTCACCGTGCGGGCGTGGTCGTGGTCATGATCATGGTGGTGATCCGACATGCAAATCCTTTCTGGCAACAGTGAATCGAGCTAGGTGGCGGCTTCCAGCCAGCGTTCGGGGATTTCGGTGCGCAAGGTGTCCTTCGTCGTTCCCGTGTAGTCGTGCCACAGCTCCGACTGGTTGAACTCGACGACATAGAACCACTCGGGGGGAGCCTCGAGGAGGTCCCAGGTCTCGTCCTCGGCCGCCGGGCTCTCGTAGGCGACGACGGCGATGGTGCCGGTTGCGCCGCGGGCGTACTCGGGGGTGCGGGTGTAGAAGATGACCGGCAGCTCCCGCACCACCACCTTGTCGCCGACCTGGAACTTCGGCTCACCAGCCTTGCCGGCGTAGATCTGCGGATCGCCGATGCCGACGGCATCAATGTGGTGCTTGTTGCGCTTGACGTTCGCGCCGTCGCCCTCGGATTTGGGCCGGGCCTCGAGGGCCTTGCCGTCGAGCCCGTCGGCGTACCGGCCCTTGACCTCGGCCATGCGCTCCATGAGCTCACCGAGGGTGATGTGGTGCTTCTCGAGGAGGATGCGGGCGACCGACAGCAGCCAGCGCCCGTAGTAGGGCAGGCCCAGATACTCGGCACGCCCCACGTCGACGTTGCCGATGCGACGACGCTCCTCCGACACCCAGATCCCACGCCAGGCCAGCACTTCGCAGATCACATAGGTCATGTGTTCCCACAGCTCGTACTGCTTGTTGACGTACTCCATGGGTGCGTCGGGCTCGCCGCCCACGTCGTGGACCGGTTTGAGATAGGCCGCGATGCGGGCGGAGTCCAGCATGTCGGGGTAGGGGGCGTCCGGGAGTTCCGGATAGGACGATTTCAGTCGGGACACCAAGCCCAGTTGGGCTGCGCGCTCGGCCGCTGTGCTCATGACAGCTCCTCGTGTTGTGCAGACGCATCGAACTCACGCGAGGGCCGATTGGGCGTCAACACGTGCGCAGGACCAAACGCACCCCCGCGTCCTCGCTCACATGACTACGTGACCGACCTTAAACCTGCCGTCGTCGTTCGGGGCCGCTTTGGCGTGAGTGTGCTGGCGCCCGCGCCTAGCATCTTCACATCAAGATCTGAGCTGATTCATGGCTGGACCGGTCACTGTGGGCTCATGTCCACTACATCCCGTGCCCGGCGCTACGCCGTTGCCACCGTCACCGGTTTCGCCGCGCTCTCCCTGGCGGCGTGCGGCTCATCGAGTACCCCATCGGCCACCTCCTCGGCCGCCGCCAGTTCGTCGCCGGCATCCGCCAGCCCCGCTCCCGGAGGTCCCGGCGGTAAGGACCGCGTCTCCGGCCTGGTGAATTCGGTATCGGGTGGCACGGTCTCGGTGACCGGGAAAGACGGCCAGCAAGGCACGGTGACCATCACGTCCACGACCCGTGTCACCCAACTCGGCCCCGGTCAGCTGACCGATGTCACGGCCGGCGAGTGCGTCGCCGTCCGCCCGGTCAAGGGCAGCGACAACAACGGTTCCGCCGTCAGCGCCGCGGACGTGCTCGTCCACCAAGCGGGCAACACCCAGTGCGGTACGAAGGGTGCCGGTCAGAAGGGTGAGCAGCGCGAGCACGGCATCAACGGCACGGTCGCGTCGGTGAATGGCAACACCATCGTGGTCACTGCCGCCGACAACAGCCAGACCACCGTTACGGTGACGCCCGATACCCACTACACCAAGGGCAGTAGCGCGGATGCCAAGGCCATCGCCACCGGCATGTGTCTGGGTGCGCGCGGTACCAAGGACGGCAGCGGCACGCTGCAGGCCACGTTTGCTCTGGTGCGTCCGGCGGTGAACGGTGCGTGTGGTGGTGGCGCGGGCGGCGAGCGCCAGCACCACTGAGATCACTCAGGCGGTGCGAAGAACTCCAGGGCGATGCCGTCGGGGTCGCGGAAGCTCAGGCCCGAGCCGTAGGGGGCGTCGACCACGCCGCCGTGCGTGATGCCCAGCGCTTCGAGCTTGGCGGTCCACTCGACGAGGTCGGCCCGTGAGCCGCAGCCGAAGCCGACGTGATCGAGGCCGGCCCGGAATTCGCTGAACGGGCCGGGCTCGATGGCGCGGTCGTGCTCGTGGATGCCGAACAGCGTGCCGCCGGGCAGCGCCCACACCAGATGTCGGTAGCCCGCGTCGGTGTGCTCGTCGAGCACCGGGTCGGCGCCGATCAGGGCGCGATACCAGGGACCGCTGACCGCCATGTCGCTGACGGTGACTGCGACATGGTTCAGGGCCGCGAACGCCATGAAATGCCTCCTGATTGTGAATGTTGTTTCATACCACCGATTTTCCGCGCCGTGCGCGGGCCCGCATATCCCACAGGTACAGCTGGTAGCCGAACAGCCAGACGTCGCGCGGGATCACCCTGTCGGCCAGCCGCAGTGCGGTCATGAGCCGGTCGAACCAGCGCTGCTGACCGGGAGTCCACCGCAGCTGCATGTGGGTGCGGAACTCGGCGGGCAGGAAGCCCGTCGTCGCGAAGAGGTTGACGGGACCGGCCAGCTGCCGTAGCGGCGTGGGCAGGAACGCCAGTGACGCCACACCGTGCAGGTGTTCGCGGACGGGTTCGTCGATCTGCAGCTCGTCGAGCATGCATTTCCAGTATTCGTCGAACGCGACGCGATCAGCCGGCCACATGTCTTCGCGGACTTGCAGCGTGGTGCCCAGAGTGCGGGCGTCCTGATAGATGGCGTCGGCAGCGTCGGGGCGCAGTGGTCCGTAGAGGAACTCGTGCTGGTCGACGTAGTAGCGGTAGAGGCACGAGGCCACCCACAGCTGCAGCCTCGGGTCGAACGCGTTGTACCGGACCGGGCTGGATGCCGTCGACCGCACCTGGGCGTGCACCCGGTCGACCTCGCGCCGGATCAGCGCCCGGTCGTCGTCGGTGCCGTACACCGCGGCTGCCAGATAGGTGCCTGTCGTGCGGGCCCGTTTGAACGGGTGTTTGTAGACGTCTCCGCTGTCGACAGGGCTCTCCAGCACGCCGTAGCCCACTCCCGGCAGGGCCAGTTGCATGATCACGTTGGCCGCCGGCGCCAGTGCCGCCGCGGGGTTGATGAGGTCGACAACCCGCCTGGGATGCCGAGGTGGACCGAGCCGCATGTTGGGAGAGTAAACACCCTGTGAGACGCTGCCCGGCGTGTTTGACAGAAGCGCCCCGCGGGCGGTCGGCTTGGCGCTCGGCTACCTGGCCGACGTGTGCTGGGCCGATCCGCGCCGCGGCCATCCGGTAGCGCTGTTCGGAACGGCGGCCGCCGCCCTGGAACGGCGTACGTACAGCGACAACCGGTTGGCCGGAGTCGGTCATACCGCTGCACTGCTGGTGGGGCTGGGGGTCTTGGGCGTCGGTCTGGAGCGCGCCGCACGCCGGCCGGTCGCGAGGACATTGGTCACCGCCGCGGCGACCTACACGGTGCTGGGTGGGACGTCGTTGGCACGTACCGGCGCTGACATGGCAGCGCGGCTGGAGCGCGGCGACGTGGCCGCGGCTCGAGAGCTGCTGCCGTCGTTGTGCGGGCGGGACCCTTCGGCACTCGACGCGGACGGGCTGGCGCGGGCGGCGCTGGAATCGGTGGCGGAGAACACCTCTGACGCGGAGGTCGCCCCGATCGTGTGGGGTGCCGTCGCGGGAGTACCTGGACTGCTGGTTTATCGAGGCGCGAACACCCTGGATGCGATGATCGGGCACCTCAACCCGCGCTATACCCGATTCGGCTGGGCGGCAGCACGATTCGACGACGTCATCAACTATGTGCCGGCGCGCGTGACGGGTCTGTGTGTGATGGTGGCGTCCCGTCGGCCCGGCGCGGCGTGGCGCGCCTGGCGCAGGGACGCACACAAGCACCCCAGCCCCAATGCCGGTGTGGCGGAAGCGTCGTTCGCCGGCGCCCTCGGCGTGCAACTCGGGGGACCGACGCAGTACGCGCACCGTTTGGAGCTGCGACCGACGTTGGGCGACGGTCCACCACCGGCTGTGACTGATTTGAAAAGGGCGGTGCGGCTGACCCGCCGGGTTCAGACGCTGGCGGCGGCCATTGCGGTAGGACTCAAAGTTGGGCGCAGTTTCCGTGCGCGAATCGAATGACTACATCAGGCCCAAGGGATCTACGCGGTCACCCGGCGCGTCGGCACCCGGAGACGTAGCAGCCTTGTCCAGCTCCCTGCGGATGGCGGCCTGGGCGGCCGGGGGCAGGGTGGGCAGGATCGAGCGCACCCGAGCCTGACGACGAGCCACCGCCCGACGCACCGGCATCCCCGGGGTCACCTCGATCTGCGGCGGCACCCCCTCGATCTCCTCGACACCACCATCGGGATGACCCGCATCGACCGCCGCCTGCTCCGCGACCGTGGTCGCGTTGTCCTTCTCCTCCGACATGCCGATGGGGCCGATACGACGACCGCAAAGGAACTGCTTGACCGCCGGCTCCTCACTGGTCAGCAGCACCTCACGGGGCCCGAACATGACCAGGTGCTTGCGGTAGAACATGCCGATGTTGTCCGGCACCGTACGCACCACATTGATGTTGTGCGTCACGATCAGCACCGTGGCGTCGATCTGGGCGTTGATGTCGATCAGCAGCTGGGACAGATACGCGGTACGCACCGGGTCCAGACCCGAGTCCGGCTCGTCGACCTGGATGATCTGCGGGTCCAGCACCAGCGCGCGGGCCAGGCCGGCACGTTTGCGCATGCCACCGGAAATCTCGCCCGGGAACTTGTTCCCGTCGTTGGGCATACCCACGATAGCGAGCTTTTCCATCACGATCTTGCGGATCTCGGACTCGGACTTCTTGGTGTGCTCGCGCAGCGGGAAGGCCGTGTTGTCGTAGATGGTCATCGAGCCGAACAGCGCGCCGTCCTGGAACATCACCCCGAACAACCGGCGGATCTCGTAGAGCTCCCGGTCCGAACACTCGAGGACGTTGGTGCCGTCGATCACGATCGAGCCGCGCTCAGGGCGCAGCAAACCGATCAGCGACTTCAAGAACACCGACTTACCGGTACCCGACGGGCCCAGCAGCACACTGACCTCACCGGCGGGAATGGTCAACGTGACGTCTTCCCACACGGTCGCGGAACCAAACGACATACTCAGCCCGGACACATCGATTTGGAGACCCATGGTGATCGCCTTCCAAAGCGCGTCGTCGCGATGTCGTGCACCAGCGGAACCTCGAGCGCCGTGGCGCGACAGGTCCTACTTGCGGCTGGCTGTTCCAGCCGTCTCCGCCCGATCGGGCAAAGATGGCCGGTGCCGCCGACTTCGCGATCTCACGGACGCCGCGATCGGTACCACTGAGCTCACGAATGCGCCCAGCGATTGTCCAGCCGATAACTTCGGAACTTACGCTCAGGAAATCCCCGTTGCGCTGCTTTCGCAGTTTGTGGCTTCGTCCACGCGCCGCGGCTCGGGGAAGCTAGCGCCGGCGACCGTAGCGGTCGGCGAGTTTTTCCTCGGCAGTGACCGGGGCCGCCGGCTCCTCGGGGTCGGGACCGCCGGATGTTTCCGGGCCGGAACCGGATTGGGCCTTTTCCAGCCGGCGCTGCCGGATCTCGGCGACCACGAAGTAGCCCAGGCCGATGGGTGCGACGATGCCGAACGCGATCCACTGGATGCCGTACGACAGGAATGGGCCGGCATCCAGGTGGGGGAGCGCGATGACGCCGAGACCACCCGGCTGGCCGTCGACGAGCTGCAGGTAGTCGCCGGTCAGCGGGACCCCGGTCAGCTGTGAGATCTGGGTCAGGTTGATGGAGTACACCTGCCGAATGCCGTTCTGAGTGAACGGCTCCTTGCCCGCCATGAGCGGTTCGGAGTCCCGCAGCCGCCCGATGATCGTGACGGTGCCGGGCGGCGGCGCCGCGAACGGTGGCACCCCTTCGCCGGCCTTGATGTACCCGCGGTTGACGAGCACCGTGGGGCCGCCGTCGACCGCGAACGGCGTCAGCACCTCGTAGGACGGGTCACCGTCGTCGGTCCGCAGCCGGACCAGCACCTCGCCCTCCGGGCGGTAGCGGCCCGTCGCCGTCAGCCGTCGCCACTGCGCGTCCGGGGCCGACGAATCCTGGTGCGGCAGCACCGAAGTCAGGGGCGCGGGCTCGGTGTTCAGCGACGAGGCGATCTGGTTGTTCTCCCGCGAGGTGCGGGTGTTCTTGCCCAGCTGCCACGGCGCGAGCACGGTGAAGCACAGATAGGCGAACGCGATGACCACGACGAACAGCGCCAGCCACTGCGGCCGGAAGAGAAACGCGAAGCGGCGCATCAGTCGCCCCGTTCCGCCAGCTGCTTGTCGACCCACTCGTGCAGACCCGGTAGCGACGCCTCGATCACCACGAAGGTCTCTTCGAAGTCATCGATGCGGCCGTAGTACGGGTCTTCGACGTCGAGCGCGTGGGCGCCCGAACGCGGGTCGAACGAGCGCATCATGCGGACCCGGCCCGGGTCGGCGCCCAGGTCGCCCAGGATGCGAGTGTGGTTGCGGCCCATGGCGACGACCATGTCGGCAGCCAGGTGGTCGGCATCGATGGCCGCGGCGGCGTGCGCGGTGGGGTAGCCGTGCGCGCGGAGCACCCGCTCGGCCCGGCTGTCGGCGGGGTCACCCGCATGCCAGCCGCCGGTGCCGGCGCTGGTCACCCGGACCAGGTGGGCCAGCCCGCGCTCGCTGATCTGGTGGGCGAACATCTTCTCGGCCATCGGCGACCGGCAGATGTTGCCCGAACAGATGAACGTCACGTGCAGGAGGTCAGACACCCAGCACCTCCCGTAGCTCCTCGACGGTGGCGACGCGCCGGACCGGCGAGTCCTCGGTGAAGTCGGCGGCGCCGTAACCCCAGTCGACGACGACGGTGTCGATGCCGTGATGCGCGGCACCGTGGACGTCGTGCGACCGGTCACCGACCATCAGCACCCGTTCGGGCACCGGGGCCAGCTGCGCCAGTGCGTGTGCGACGACGTCGGCCTTGGTTGAGCGCACGCCGTCGATGCTGGCGCCGGCGACGACCTCGAAGTGGTCGTCGATGCCGAAGTGCTCGACGATGCGCTGCGCGGTCGGCTCGGCCTTCGACGTCGCGACGGCCAGGCGCACTCCGGCGGCCCGCAGGTCGGCCAGCAGGTCTTCGATGCCGTCGAACATGCGGTTCATGGACCAGCCGCGGGTGGTGTAGTCGGCGCGGTAGGCGGCAATGGCGTCGTCGGCCTTCTCGCCCAGGCCCAGCGAGCCCAGCGTCACGTGCATCGGCGGGCCGACGATCTTTCTGGCCAAGTCGTCATCGGGCAGTGCACACATCTGGGCGGCGCCGATCGCGTCGAGCGCATGGCGGAAGCTGGCGACGATGCCCGCGGCGGAGTCGGTCAGCGTCCCGTCGAGGTCGAATAGCACCAACTGCGGGGTCACAGTGTCATTGTCCCTGATACGGAGTCCGCGATGCACAGGGTGCCCATGCCGCGCATTAGGGTCTACCTGTGGAACCCGGGGCGCGCTATCACGGCGATCAGGCTGTGGCCCCCGGCATGCTCGACTTCGCGGTGAACGTTCGCGGCGCCGGCCCGCCCTCGTGGCTGGCCGACCGGCTCGCGGCCCGGCTGGCTGATCTGGGTAGCTACCCGACCTCTTCCGATGTGGCCGCAGCGCGCGTGGCCGTGGCAGCTCGACATGGCCGTGACCTGGGCGAAGTGGCGCTGCTCGCGGGCGGCGCCGAGGGGTTTGCGCTGCTGCCGCTGCTGCAGCCGCGCCTGGCAGCGCTCATCGCGCCGTCGTTCACCGAGCCTGAAGCCGTGTTCGACGCCGCGGGGGTACAGGTCGCACAGGTGGTGCTGGAGGCGCCGTACCGGCTCGCCGGCGGCGCCGCGGTGCCGTCCGGCGCCGACCTCGTGGTTGTGGGCAATCCCACCAATCCGACCGGCGTCCTGCACCGCCGCGACGAGATTCTGGCGCTGCGGGCGCCCGGGCGCATCGTGGTCGTCGACGAGGCTTTCGCCGACGCGGCCCCCGGTGAACCGGAGTCCGTGGCCGGCCTCTCGTTGCCGGACGTCGTGGTGCTTCGGAGCCTGACCAAGACGTGGTCGCTGGCCGGGCTGCGGGTCGGCTACGCACTGGGTGCGCCCGAAGTTCTGGCGCGCCTGACCGCCAAACGCCCGCACTGGCCACTGGGCACCCTGCAACTCGAGGCCCTGAAGGCCTGCAGCGAGCCGGCCGCGGTGGCGGAGGCCGAGGCTGGGGCTCAGCGGCTGGCCGCGCTGCGCGCCGAGATGGCGGCGGGTTTGTCGGCGGCCGGGTTTCCCGTGGTCGACGGTGTCGCACCCTTCGTCCTGTTCTCCGTGCCCGACGCCGAGCTCGCCCGGAAGCACCTGGCGGAGAAGGGGATCGCGGTGCGCCGTTGCGACACGTTCTTCGGGCTGCCCGACGGCCACCTGCGCGCGGCGGTCCGGCCGCAGTGGCCGGTCCTGGTCGAGGCTCTACAGGAGGTGCTCTGGTGAGTGTGCTGTTGCGTGACGTCATCGCCGCGCTGGACCGCGCGTACCCGCCGGCGCTCGCGCACAGCTGGGATTCGGTGGGCCTGGTGTGCGGTGACCCGTCCGAGGACGTGGCATCGGTGACCGTCGCGGTCGACGCGACGGCGGCCGTGGCGGCCTCGGTGCCCGACGGCGGGCTGCTGCTGGCACACCATCCGCTGCTGCTGCGCGGGGTCGACACCGTGGCTGCCGACACCGGCAAGGGCGCACTGATCCACTCGCTGATCCGCCGCGGCGCAGCGCTGTTCAGCGCGCACACGAATGCCGATGCGGCCGCACCCGGAGTGTCGGACGCCCTGGCCGAGGCGCTGGGCCTGCAGGTCGAGGGGGTGCTCGCCCCTGCCGAGGCGCGCGCTGACCTGGACAAATGGGTTGTCTTCGTGCCCCATGCGAACGCCGACGCAGTCCGGGACGCGATGTTCGCCGCCGGTGGCGGGCAGATCGGCGACTACTCGCACTGCAGCTGGGCCACCATGGGTGTCGGCCAGTTCCTGCCGCACGCGGGCGCCACGCCGACCATCGGCATCGTCGGTGCCATCGAGCAGGTCGCCGAAGACCGGGTCGAGGTGATCGCGCCGTCCCGGCTGCGCCGCGCGGTGCTGACGGCGATGCGCGCGGCGCACCCGTACGAGGAACCGGCGTTCGACGTCCTCACCCTGGCGCCGCTGCCGTCGGATGTCGGGATCGGCCGCATCTGCTCGTTGGCGGCGCCGGAACCGTTGTCGGCCTTCGCTTCTCGCGTCGCGCGTGGCTTGCCGGCCACCTCGTGGGGGGTGCGGGCCGCGGGTGATCCGGATGCGATGGTGTCGCGGGTTGCGGTCTGTGGCGGCGCGGGCGACTCGCTGCTGGAGGCGGTGACCCGCGCCGGCGTCGACGTCTATGTGACGTCCGATCTGCGCCATCATCCGGCCGACGAGCACCGCCGCGCATCGGACGTGGCGCTGGTCGATGTGGCGCACTGGGCCAGTGAATTTCCGTGGTGCGAGCAGGCCGCCGGGGTCTTGCGTGCACAATTCGGTGATGCGTTGCCGGTACGGGTCAGCCAGATCCGCACCGACCCCTGGAACGTCGAGATAACCTGCTGAGAGACGTGAACATGAAAGCTGAAGTGTCGCAACAACGTTTGTTGCTCGAGGTGGCCGAAGTGGACGCCGCGCTGACCCGTTTGACGCACCGGTCGACGCATCTGGTCGAGCAGCAGCGCTTCGACGCCGTGCAGGCCGAACACCGCGAAGCCAACGATCGGCTGGCGGCGCTGAGCATCGCCGTCGAAGATTTGGACGCGCAGGTGGCCAAGTTCGAGTCCGAGATCGACGCGGTACGCCAGCGCGAGACCCGTGACCAGAAGCTGATGGACAGCGGTTCGGTCGGGGCCAAGCAGGTGGCCGAGCTGCAACACGAGCTGGAGACGCTGCAGCGCCGGCAGGCCGCGCTCGAGGAGCAGCAGCTGGAGATCATGGAGCGCCGCGAACAATTGCAGGCCGAGCAGAACGAGGAGCTGGCGCTGATCGACGCGCTGCAGGGTGATCTCACCTCGGCGCAGGTGGAGCGCGACAACGCGCTCGTGTCGATCGACGAGTCACGCAAGGTGGCGGCCGACCGCCGCGTGGCGCTGCTGGGCTCGGTGGCCCCGGAGCTGGCCGAGATGTACGAGAAGCAGCGCAAGCAGGGCGGCGCCGGCGCCGGGTTGCTGCAGGGCAGCCGGTGCGGAGCCTGCCGCATCGACCTGGATCGTGGTGAGCTGTCCCGGATTTCCGCTGCGGCGGACGACGACGTGCTGCGCTGCCCCGAGTGTGGGGTGATTCTGGTGCGGGCCAAGGATTTCCGCGCCGGTTCTAGTGATCTGTGAGTGCACGGTCTGTGAGAGTTCTGGTCGAAGTCGACGGCGGATCGCGGGGCAATCCGGGACCCGCCGGCTATGGCGCCGTGGTGTTTTCGGCTGACCGGTCCGAGGTGCTGGCCGAGAGCAGTGCGTCCATCGGAGTGGCGACCAACAACATCGCCGAGTACCGGGGCCTGATCGCGGGTCTGGAGGCGGCGGCGGAGTTGGGTGCCGATGACGTTGCGGTGTCCATGGATTCGAAGCTGGTGGTCGAGCAGATGTCCGGCCGCTGGCGGGTCAAGCATCCGGACCTGCTCGCGTTGAACCGGGAGGCGGTGGCGTTGGCCCGGCGGTTCGGGCGGGTGAGCTACACGTGGATTCCACGAGCGCAGAACGCACATGCCGACCGGTTGGCCAACGAGGCCATGGACGCGGCGGTGGTGTCGGCTCGGGCTTCGGTGCCGGTGGCGGCGCCTGATCCCAAAGTCATTGCGGCACAGCCGTCTCCACCGGGCTGGACGGGCGCGCTCGGCGCGCCGACCCGGTTGCTGCTGCTGCGGCACGGGCAGACCGAACTGTCGGTGCACCGCCGGTACTCGGGCCGGGGCAATCCACCGCTGACCGAGGTGGGTCGTGAGCAGGCCGCGGCGGCTGCCGCGTATATCGCTGGTATCGAAGGAGTCTCGGCGGTGGTCAGCTCTCCGCTGCAGCGGGCGCTGGACACCGCAAAGGCGGCCGCGGATGTCCTCGGCCTCGACGTCACCGTGGACGATGACCTGATCGAGACCGACTTCGGTGCCTGGGAAGGCCTGACGTTCGGCGAAGCGGCGAAACGGGATCCGGAGTTGCACGGCCGCTGGTTGGGTGACACCAGCGTGGCGCCGCCCGGCGGCGAGAGCTTCGACGCGGTGACTCAGCGGATTCGGCGGGCCCGCAACCGGATCATCACCGAGCACGGCGCCGCGACGGTACTCGTGGTCTCGCATGTCACACCGATCAAGACAATCCTGCGGCAGGCGCTCGATGCCGGCCCGGGCATCCTGTACCGGCTGCACTTGGACCTGGCGTCGTTGAGCATCGCCGAGTTTTTCGGTGACGGTGGTTCCGCAGTGCGGTTGGTGAATCAGACCGCCTATCTGTAGGCGGTCGCCAAAGCCCGGCCGGCGGTTTGCTCATGCACAGGTTTGTTGTGTCAGGACAGAGCCGGGCGGGCAGTTCTCGTTTTTTCGTCGGTTGCGGACATAGTTCGGGAGCTGTCGCCCGCGCAGAATCTGCGGAGCAACATTCCGAACGGTTGTTGAACGCGCATGGATCGCAGCTGGGCAGAGCTGCCGGCGCCACCGACCCGTTGGCCATGCACGCCATGGAACGTGTTGACATCGGTCACGATTCGACCTCGAGGCAGGGGAGTGGATGGTCACGGTCATCGCCGGGCGCGCTGAGGTTGCCGCAGACGCTGATCATTTGCACTCGTCAGGCCGCAATCATCGTGGCTCGGGGGTGTGCCGCCAGCTCGACCGGCAGTTGGATTGCCTGCGGCGCCGCCTCGGGGGTCGAGGAGCAAAACCCGCCCAATCCGGCGCTAAGCGATGAACATCGAGCGGTGACGTCGGCGGCGTGGACCTACAGGTGATTTCATGTCGGCATGACCGATGAGGGCGGCTACGGCCGGTTCGGGGCGTTGTCCCGTGTTGAGCTGGAACGGTTTTTCTACCTCGATGACGAGGACCGGAAGCTGATCGCTGGTCGGCGTCGTGACTACAACCGGTTGGGGTTCGCCCTTCAGATCGTGACAGTCCGCCAACTCGGAATGTTTTTGGCTGATCCGCTCGATGCGCCCCTGGAGCTGGTCGACTATCTCGCCGAGCAGTTGGGTATCGAGGACTCCTCGTGTGTGAAGCAGTACACCGAGCGGAAGAAAACCAAACTCGAACACGCTTGGGAGATCCAGCGCGAGTACGGCTTGAGTTCCTATGCTGAGGTCGAGGCGGAGTTGGCGGCGTGGGTCGCCGATCAGGCGTGGGTCACCGGCGATGGGCCGAAAGCGATATTCGCCAGTGCGGTCGACTGGTTACGTGAACATCAGGCGCTGCTTCCCGGTCCCCGCACTCTGGTACGTGTGGTGACCGACGGGCGACAGGCCGCTGATCAGCGGTTGTGGAGTCAGCTGACCGATCAACTCACTGCTGGTTCTGCTTCGGCGCTACTGGCGTTGCTCGATGTACCCGAGGGCAAACGTCGTGTCAGCGAACTGGAGCGGCTTCGCCGGGGCGTGTTCCGGACCAGCTCGAAGGGTATGCTCGACGCCCTGGAACGGTTGACCGACCTCATCGGGCTGGGCGGGCAATCACTGGATGTGTCGATGGTTCCGCAGCGTCGAGTGATCGCACTGGCCACCTACGGGCTATCGAGTAAGGCCCCTACATTGCGGCGCATCGAGCCCCGCCGCAATCGCCTGGCGGTGCTGGTCGCCACGGTGAAAGTGCTGTCGAACAGGGCAACTGATGACGTGCTCGAGTTGTTCGATCTTTTGATGGTCACGAACCTGATGTCGAAGGCCGAACGTGAGTCACGCGATGAGAAGCTGCGCCGATACCCACGCGTCTCACGTCATGCAGGCAAGCTCTCGGCAGCGGTCAAGATGCTGTTGGAGATGAGTGAGGTCGAGCCGAACCTCAGCGTCAACATGCTGTGGGATCTGATCGAGAACATCGCGACCAAAAGTGAGCTGCGCGCGTCGGTAGCGGTGATCGACGAGTTGGTGCCGGTCGATGACGCGGAACTCGATGGGCAGCGCCTGGAAGAGTTGGCGGGACGCTTGGCCACGGTCCGGGTGTTCCTGCCCCGGCTGATGAACACCGTGACGTTCGGAGCGACCGCGGACGGTGCGGCGGTACTGGCAGCGATGAAGACCCTCGGTGAGCTGATGTCGACGAAGTCGAAACTACCCGCGAGCTGGCTCGATGCCCGCCAGATCGACCATGATCTCATCGGTGGCGGCTGGAAGAGGCTGGTCTATCGCGATCCTCGGCCACCGGAGACGGTCGACCGCGCCGCCTACACCTTGTGCCTACTGGAGCAGTTCCATCGACATCTCAAGTATCGCAACATCTTTGCCCCGCACTCGACGCGATGGCGTGACCCTCGAGCCCAGCTGCTGGTCGGGCAAGCATGGGATCGCTCCCGCGAGGCCGGGATGAACGCGTTGAACCTACCGGGCGATCCGGCACCGCTGCTCGCCGAGCATGCCGCCACGATGGACACTGCCTACCGTGAGGTCGCCGCGAGGTTGGACAGTGACGGTCCGGCGAGCGTCGGCGAGGACGGGCGTCTCCACCTCGCCTCGCTGAAAGCAGAACCGGACCCGCCGTCGCTGGTCGATCTACGTCGCCGGGTCCAGACAATGTTGCCCGAGGTCGACCTGCCCGAGCTGGTCTTGGAAGTCATGTCCTGGGTGCCCCGGTTCACCGAGTCGTTCACCCACGCCTCCGGCAACGGTGCCCGCGTCGCCGATCTCGGATTGTCGGTCGCGGCCGTACTGTGCGCGCACGCGATGAACGTGGGTTTCACACCGGTGACCAGCCCTGGTGTTCACGCGCTGACCCGTGACCGTCTGCACCATGTCGACCAGAACTACGTTCGCGTGGAGACGTTGACTGCGGCCAACGTCGAGCTGGTAGAGGCCCAGTCCGAGATCGAATTGGCGCAGCTGTGGGGTGGTGGGCTACTCGCCTCGGTGGACGGTATGCGGTTCGTGGTTCCGGTCCGCACCATCCACGCGAGACCGAACCCGAAGTACTTCGGCCGTAAGCGCGGGATCACCTGGTTGAACATGCTCAACGACCAGTCCGCCGGGCTGGCGGCCAAGGTCGTGTCCGGGACGCCCCGCGACTCCCTGAACTTCATCGATGTGGTGCAGCTTCAGCAGGGCGGAAAAGCTCCCGACGAGATCGTCACCGACACCGGCTCCTACAGCGACATCGTGTTCGGTCTGATGCACCTGATCGGCAAGAGATACCGGCCGCAGTTAGCGAATCTGCCCGATCAGCGGTTATGGCGGTTCGACCGGTCCGCGGACTACGGGCCACTCAACCAGGCCGCTCGGGGTCACATCGACACCGACAAGATCGCCGCGCACTGGGAGGACATGTGCCGAGTTGCAGTGTCGATCAACGAGTGTGAGGTCTCCGCTCACGACGTCACCCGGATGATCTCCCGGGACGGGAAACCTACCCCCTTGGGTCAAGCGATCGCCCATTATGGGCGGATCTTCAAAACCCTGCACATCCTGCGCCTGGCCGACGACGAACCGTACCGCAGGGAAGGCAAGATTCAGGCCAATCTCGGAGAAGGGCGTCACGACCTGGCGCGCCGGATCTACCACGGAAAGAAGGGGGAGATGACCCGTACCTACTACGAAGGCATGGAAGATCAACTCTCCGCACTGGGGTTGGTGCTCAACTGCACAGTTCTGTGGAATACGTTATACACCAACCGCGCTCTGGAACAGCTACGCGCGCAGGGCTATCCGGTGCTCGACGCCGACGCGCAGCGACTATCGGCGTTTATCCGCACCCACATCGGTATCGACGGCCACTACGCCTTCCACTTACCAGACCTCGGTGGAACACACCGGCCGCTGCGCGATCCCGATGCCCACGAGAGCGATTGACGGTGCGACTCACTGCGCCGATCACCGCCCTGGCCGACGCGCCGCCGGATCGCTCTCGGCCTGAAAGCGCCGTAGCCCATCGTCGGAGATTCTTGCGTACTCGACAAGGCCTCGCACCGACATCTGACCCGACAGCGTCATCAACACCGGCATCGACGCGCCATCCTCGGCCGCATGCGTCAGCCGTGAATGCCGTAGTTGGTGCAGCGTGTACGGGCCGTCGTCGTAGTGGACGGTGTGGCCTTCGAACATCTCGGCCGCGCGCCGATAAGACAGCCGTGCCCGCCCCGTCGACGAGTCGACATCGCGTGCAGCCACGGACGATCGGGCTTTTCGGGCGGTGAGGAACAGTGGACCGCTCGTGCGGTCGGCCAGCATCCGCGGCAACAGGCGCGCGGTAGCGCTCTGCCACGCGACGAGTGAACCACCCTGGGGCTGGTGGAGACTGTGATCTCACCAGGAGAATGCAGATATGGGTGCACCAAGGAAGTTCGATG